>JBHYGP010000491.1:0-2061 GCA_051858935.1 Sphingomonas sp. | reverse complement strand
ATTACATCGCCCGCGACGGCGACAAGTGGCTGTTCTCGATCGGCCCGCGCGTGACGCTCGCCGATGGAAGCTACCACCGCGCCTGGTACGGCATCACTGCGGCAGACAGCGTCGCGTCCGGCCTCCCCCAATTCCGCCCCGATGGCGGAGTAGAGGGTGTCGGACTGGCAGCAGGCTATCTGCGCCAGCTCAACAAGCGCATCGGGATCAGCGCCTATGCCCGCTACGACCATCTGGTCGGCGACGCGGGCCGGTCGCCCTATGTCCGCGCCGCCGGATCGCGCAGCCAGCCTTCGGTCGGCCTCGCGCTCAGCTACACCTTCGGCGGCCAGTAACCACGCCGGGACAGTTGCGGTTCAGCAACGACCGGGCAAACCTGCCGGGCAATCAACGCCGGAGGGACAATATGCTCAGGTTGATGGCTCTTCTTGCCGGGGTCGCGTTCGTCACCGTTCCGGTCGCCGAGGCCCAGCGGTTTCGCGAACGACTGGCCGAACGCATGGCGGCACGCGGTGCCGAGGCTCCCGCCGCGGGGATGGTCGAACACAGCTTCGGCACCGACCCGCTACAAAAACTCGATTTCTGGGCCGCAAAGAACGCGGCCAAGCCCGCCCCGCTGGTGATCTTCGTCCATGGCGGCGGTTGGAAACGCGGCGACAAGCGCAACGCCACCGGCGCGACCAAAGTGACGCATTTTCTCGAACAGGGCTATGCCGTCGCCTCGGTCAACTACCGCCTCGTCCCCGCGGCGAAGGTCGAGGATCAGGCCGCCGATGTCGCCACCGCCTTCGCCTGGCTGCGCAGCAACGCCGCCCGCCTCAACATCGATCCCGCGCGGATGGTGCTGATGGGCCACAGCGCGGGCGCGCACCTCGTTGCCCTGGTCGGCACCGACCCGCGCTACGCCCGCGCCGCCGGCTTTGCGCTGAGCGACATTCGCGGCGTGATCCCGCTCGACGGCGCGGCCTATGACGTCGCAGCGCAGATCGCGGACGGCGGGAAGTTCATGCACGACACCTATGTCCAGGCGTTCGGCAGCGACCCCGCGCGGCAAAAGGCGCTGTCCCCCACCCTGCACGCGGACGGCCCCAACGCGCCGGCCTTTCTGGTCCTCCATGTCGACCGCGACGACGGCAAGCGCCAGTCCGAAGCCCTCGGCGCCGCGCTGCGCAAGGCCGGCACCTCGGCTCAGGTAACGCGGATCGCCGGGCGCGGGCTGATCGGCCATATGGAGGTCAACCGCAAACTGGGCCAGCCCGACTATCCGGCAACGCCGATCGTCGATGCGTGGTTGAAAACGCGGTTTTAGGCTGGACCCATAACGACCGCTTTGGGCGCGATGGCTAGACGACTTTAACTGGATGGAGAGCTTTCACATAGCGCAGCATCGTATAACCCATCTAGCGCGACAAAAAAGAGCGCAGGCTTCAGCCGTAATTGCTCCGAAGTTCTTCGATCTCGATCAGGATGTCAGCGTCGCCATTGGCATACGCCACCGCTTGGTCGAACAGCGCCCTGATCAACGGGCCCTCTTCGACATTGCCGCCCAGCTTGCTCGATCGGTTCGTTCGCATCGCCACGATGCGCGCGGCCATCATGAACGCCCTCGGCTCTTTGGTCGCATGACCCCAGTCGATCAGCTTTTGCACCAACAAGTCGCTTTCTGGATTGGGCTTGCCGGTCGTCGCCCATGCCGCAGGCGGGCCGGCCTGCACACGCGCCTGCGCCTCTTCCTTGGACATCTGCTTGATCTGCGTCTGTGCCATGACAGCAGTTCCGCTCAGCAGGGCAGCGGCAATCAGGATCGTGCGCATCGAAGACTCCCCGTAAAGGTCGCCCTCATGTCGCAATCCACGCCCCGACGCGACTAACAAAAGCGGTCGGGTCGAGGCCATGCGCCTTCTGCGAGAGACAGGCGTAGCCAACAAGCTAGGGTCCCAATGGGGTCGCTTGCAGCCCGTCCGCTTAATGACTCAACGACCCAGTTTGGCGAGCGTTCAACCAGCAGCAAGCCGAACCGTTTGCCCTGCGCTTATCGAACGGCCGCAATCATCCTCACTG
>JBHYGP010000490.1:1997-10171 GCA_051858935.1 Sphingomonas sp. | reverse complement strand
ACCGTCTCGCTCGCGCCGGGGGCCAGCGCCAGCTTGCGGAACGCCTTGAGTTCACGCACCGGGCGGGTGATGCTCGCCGCGCGGTCGCGGATGTAAAGCTGCACCACTTCCTCGATCGCACGCGTGCCGCGATTGGTGATCGTCGCGGTGAAGGCGATCTCGCCATCCCAGCCAAGCGTGCCCTGTTGCGGCGTCAGACCCGCATACTCGACCTTGCCGTAGGTCAGCCCGTGCCCGAACGGATAGAGCGAGCTGTTCGGTGCGGTGCGCCAGCGCGTCTTGTACGGCTCCAGCTTGTCGTCGCTCGGGTTCGGGCGACCGGTGGGCTTGTGCGCATAGTAGAAGGGCTGCTGCCCCGCTTCACGCGGGAAGCTGATCGGCAGGCGCGCCGAGGGGCTGTAATCGCCGAACAGCACGTCGGCGATCGCATTGCCGCTCTCCGATCCCAGAAACCAGGTGACGAGAATCGCGGGCGCGTTCTTGACTGCCCCCTCCAGCGCCAGCGCGCGGCCATTCTTGAGCAGCACGACGATCGGCTTGCCGGTCGCGGCCACCGCTTCGGCCAGCGCCATTTGCGGCTTGGGCACGGTAATGCTGGTGCGCGACTGCGCTTCGCCCGACATATTCTCGGCCTCACCGATCGCGAGCAGCACGACGTCCGCCGCGTTCGCCGCCGCCACCGCCGCGGCGATGCCACCGTCGAGCGGCGCTTCGACCTTCGAGCCGAGCGTCACCGTGACCGGCGCGTCCTTGCCCAGCGCATTGCGCACGCCGGTGGCGAGGTCGATCGCCTGCTTGTTGTCACCATAGACACACCACGGACCGTTCAGGTCATGCTGCCCTTCAGCAAACGGGCCGATGATCGCGATCCTCTTGCCGCTCTTGGGCAGCGGCAGCAGGTCGCCATCATTCTTGAGCATCACGATCGAGCGCTTGCCAGCCTCGCGTGCAAGCGCGAGATTCTCCTTGGTCCGGCTGCGCGCCGCCTCACGCCTTTCGTCGATGCGGCGGAACGGGTCCTCGAACAGGCCGAGCTTCGCCTTGAGCGCCAGCACCTTGCGCACCGATTCATCGACGCGCGCCATCGGCACCTCACCCTTTTCGACCAGGTCGGGCAAATGGTCGCGGTAGAAGCCGCTGGTCATGCTCATGTCTACGCCGGCCATGAAGGCGAGCTTGGTCGCCTCGCGCGCATCGGCGGCATAGCCATGCGCTATCATCTCCATGTCGCCGGTGTAATCGGATACGACGAAACCGTCGAAGCCCCATTCGTCGCGCAAAATCTTGCGCATCAGCCATTCGTTGCCGGTCGCGGGGACGCCGGACAGCTCGTTGAACGCGGCCATCGTGGTCGGCGCGCCGGCAGCGAATGCAGCCTGGAAGGGCGGGAAATAGACTTCGCGCAGCGTGCGTTCGGACACGTCGACAGTGTTGTAGTCGAGCCCCGCCTCGGCCGCGCCATAGGCGGCGAAATGCTTGGCGCACGCCATCATCGTGTCGATCGCCTTCAGGCTCTTGCCCTGGAAGCCGCGCACGCGCGCTTCGGCGAACAGATTGCCGAGCAGAACGTCCTCGCCCGCGCCCTCGACGCCGCGGCCCCAACGCTGGTCGCGCGCGATGTCCACCATCGGCGCGAAGGTCCAGTCGATCCCGGCCGCTGCCGCCTCGAACGACGCGGCAGCGGCGGCCTTTTGCGCGAGCAATGGCTCGAAGCTCGCCGCTTCGCCGAGCGGGACCGGGAAGATGGTGCGATGGCCATGGATGATGTCGGCGGCGAAGATAAGGGGTATTTTGAGGCGCGACTCCTTCATCGCCGCCATCTGCATCAACCGGCACATACGTGCATTGTTGCCGTTGAACACGCCGGTGATGCGGCCCTGGCGCACCTCATCGACCTGCTGGTCGAAATTGGCGTTGGAACCACTCGGCGGGTTCATCGCGATCGCCGCGCCGCCGCCCCATGCCGCCGCCATCAGGCTGAGCTGGCCCGCCTTTTCGGCCAACGTCATCTTGGCGATCAGCGCATCGACGAACCCGGGGACCTCGATCTTCGCGGCCTCACCCATCAACGCCCGCGCCGGGCTGTGCAGCCATGCGGCGACCGCACCCGCACCCATCAGGGCGGCGCGGCGGGAAATCCGGGTGTCGAGCATGTTGGGTCCTCTCCTGAGCGGTCGCACCGGCAGAGGTGCGCGAAATGGGTAAGGCTGGCGCGCCCCGATTTGGGGTTGTCGCGATAAACCGTAACCGGTTACATGCCGTCTAACGAACCTATTTGCAATCGCGAATGACCCGGTGGAGAAGAACGTTCTCAAAATGGGGGCAGGACGGAATGGGCGAAGCGACGATTCGGGACGTGGCACGACACGCGCAGGTGTCGATCGCATCGGTCTCGCGCGCGCTAAATGGCCTGGGCAATGTCCGCGCCGAGACGCGTGAACGGGTGATCGCTGCGGCGAACGAGCTGGGTTATGTCCCGCATGCCGGCGCCCGCAGCCTGAGCCTTGCCCGCGCGCATGCGGTCGGTGTCGTGCTGCCCGACCTGCATGGCGAGTTCTTCAGCGAATTCGTGCGCGGGCTCGATCGTGAGGCGAGCCGACGCGGCTATGTCATGCTGCTCTCGGTGATGCATGACGAAGGCGAGCAGGCGGCGATGGCGTTGCGGGCAATGCGTGGACGCGTCGACGGGCTGGTGGTCATGGCACCGCATCTGTCCGAAGCGATGCTGCGCCGCGCGCTCCCGACCGGCCTGCCTGCGCTGATCATCAACGGACCCCGCGCGATCACCGACCTCGCCACGGTGCGGCTCGACAACGCTGCCGCCACCGATGCGATGGTCGCGCATCTGGTCGCGACCGGTCGCCGCCGCATCGTCCATATCGCGGGACCTGAGGGCAATATCGACGCGAGCGAGCGCGCCTTGGCGTTCCGCGCGAGTATTGCCCGGCACCTGCCCGGGGTCGAACCGATCGTGTTGCCGGGCGATTTCGCCGAAGAAGGCGGCGAAGCGGTGGCACGCGCGATCGTCGCGGGGCAAATCGACTGCGACGCGGTATTTGCCGCCAACGACATGATGGCGCTCGGCTGCCTTAACGGGTTACGCGCCGCAGGGATCGACGTGCCGAGCCGGGTGGCGGTCACCGGCTTCGACGACATCCCGCTCGCCCGTTATCTGGGCGTGACCACGATGCGCGTGCGGATCGCCGAACTGGGCGAAGAAGCGATCGGCCGGGTGATCGACGTGCTGGAGGGCGAGGGGCCAGACAATCGCGCCGAACTCCATCAAGCCGAACTGGTGGTGCGTTCGACCAGCGCCGGTTAACGCACCCGCACCGGCTTGCTGCGCTTTGACACGCCGGTCTCGTTGAACGCCTCGACCGCAGCATAGTAGCCGACACCCTTGTTGAGCGCGCGCAGGTTGAGGCTCGCCCGCGGGCCGTCACCCAACTCGTCGGCAAAGACCTGATAGGTCAGCGTCAGCCGATCCGGGCGAATCCCCCACATCACATTGTATCCGACCGCGCCCGGTACCTTGCGCCAGCGCAGCGTCGCATTGCGTTCGTCGGTGTCGCGGATCGCCGCCACCGCCTCCGGCATCGCGGGCGCGCGGCCATCGGCGTTACCGAACACGCGCAGGTCATTGATCGCCAGATGCGCGCCGCCGATATGGCCGTGGACGTAGCGGACGAAGCGGATTTTCGCGGGGGTCTTGAGCTGGAAATAGGCATTTGGTCGGTCGCGGCGCGGGGCTTCGGTTTCGGCGAGCTTCGCCCAGCTTTTGCCGTCGATCGATCCCTCCAGCCGGAACTCGGTGTAGATGTCAGGCCCATCGCCATAGCGGCCGGACTTGTAGTCCGCGAAATTGACCTGGATCGCGCGCACATTCTTCGCCGCGCCCAAGTCCATCGTCAACGCCTCGCCAGGCTTCTTGGTGGCGGCGACCCAGAAAGTTCGCGGATTCTCGTCCGCAGCGCGGCTGGCGTCATACTCACCGAGCGTCGAGGAGGCGGTCAGCTGCTTGCGGTAGGACAGCAGCATCCAGCCGGTGAACAGCCCCTCGATATCCTCGACCTTGCCCTCGGGCATCCAGTGCGGGAAATCGCCAAAGCGCGACGATGCCCACATCTGCCCGTCCGCCTCGAACCGCGTCGGGAACAGGTTGATCCGCCGCTCGAACGTCCAGTTATGGCCGAGCCAGGGCGTGCCGCTATTCCACCAATTGCCGTGATGATCCTGCACCGTCGAGCCATGCCCGGCGCCCTCGACGAACCCGCCGGGCTTGTAGGCGACCGGGTTCCACGGCGCATATTCGAACGGGCCGAGCGGCGATTTCGCGGTGTAAGCGCCATTGGCATAGGCGTTATACTCGGTCCCCGGCGCGCCATATTGCAGATAATAGGTGCCGGCGACCTTGGTCATCCACGCGCCTTCCATGAACGGCTTGATCGCGGTGCCGTCGGGCAGGGCACCCGAATGATCCTGCCCGAACCGTTCCCAGCCATGATTGTCGGGGTCGAGCTTGAACGCCTCGGTGGCGCGGCCCTTGTAGATCATCCGGCCGTCCTTGAACTCGATCCCGATGCCATAGAGCGGGAAGACGTTGGATGATCCCCAATAGAAATACCATTTGCCGTCATCGTCCAGGAACAGCGCCGGATCCCATGGCCCCGGCGGCACATCACCGGGCTTCATGTTTGCCTCGCCACCCGGCCAGATCTGGCCAGGCAGGCGCGGCATGCGGCGGACGAAATAGTCGAGCTTGCCCGTCTCCGGCGCGTCGGAGACATAGACCGACCCCGGCTCCATCATCGACGGCATCAAATATAGTCGCTCGCCATCCGACCAGGCGGCAGGCGCGACGAACCCGCCCTTTTCCCAGCGGCTGGGGGTGATGAAGGCCCAGTCGATCAGATTGGTCGAGCGCCAGTACCCCTCGGCCAGCGTCTGGAAGAGATAATAGGCGCCCTTGTGCCGGATGATCACCGGATCGGCACCGGTGCGGTACGAGATATCCTCGTTCACCTGCTCATAATTGTAGCGGTAATCGAGGTCGATCGGATTGGCATAGGTTCGCTTGCCGGGCTGAGCGCTCGCGACGCCCGCCGTGCACAGGGCGGCCATCGCCAAAGCAAGGGTTGCACGCATCGATCATCTCCCAAACCTGCGCAGCGACGCGCTCCAGCGCTATGTAACCGGTTACAGCTCGGGAAGAAACCCGCCAACACAAGATAATCCTCCCCCGCAAGGGGGAGGTGGCGCCGAAGGCGACGGAGGGGGAGGAAGCACGACGGTTAGAAGTTTGGGGGCAAGAGGCTTAAAGACGAAGCCGTCCTCCCCCTCCGTCATGCTTCGCATGCCACCTCCCCCTGGCGGGGGAGGATCAGGGTCGCAGTAGGTCCGTCACTCCCACCAATAGGGGCGGCGCTTCGTGGTGCCGGTGTCGACCTCGTTCATCGTGCGCGGGTCGTACATCCGCCCACCGAGCATGACGCGGCTGATCTTTTCGCTATTGCGGATATCCGCAGTCGGATCGGCGTCGAGGACGAGCAGGTCGGCGAGCTTGCCCGGCTCGATCGACCCGACATCCTTGGCATAGCCCAGCGACTTGGCCGAATCGATCGTCCCCGCACGCAGCGCCTCGACCGGGGTCATGCCGCCGCGCACGAACGACCACAGCTCCCAATGCGCACCGATTCCGGCCTGTTGCCCGTGCGCGCCGATCGCGACCAGCTTGCCGGTCGCCGCGACCTTCTTCGCCTCGCGCGCATTGTCGTCGTCGACGAAATTGCTTTCCGGCGCCTTGGTCACGCGCATCGTGTCGGCGCGCAGCTGCGCCGGGGGCGTGTGCACCATCAGCGGGTTTTCCCAGACATTGGTCGCCTGCCGCCAATAGGGATCGCCGGCGAGCCCGCCATAGGTGACGACGAGCGTCGGTGTGTAATTGGTGTCGCTCTGGCCAAAGAACTGGAGGACGTCCTTGTAGAACACGTCGACCGGGACATTATGCTCCAGCGTCGAGTTGCCATCGGCGATCAGGTTCATGTCCATGCCGAACAGCGACCCGCCCTCGGCCACGACCTGCATCCCCTCCGCCCGCGCGGCGGCGACGACCATCTGGCGCTGTTCGCGGCGCGGCTGGTTGTAGTTCTTCACCGAATGCGCGCCCTGCGCCTTTAGGCGGCGGACATGGTTGAGCGCGTCGTCATAGCTGTCGATCTGGGCATAGACCCCGGCATTCTTCGCGCCATAGACGATCTCGCCGGTGGAAAAGAGCCGGGGGGCGAGGATCTTGCCCGCCTGCTGCAGCTCCGCTGCGGCAAACACATGCGCCGCCTGGCTCGACGGATCGTGCAGCGTGGTGGTGCCGAGCGCGAGGTTCTGGAGCAGCGACCAGTTCTGCTGCGGGATCAGCTCGTCGGTGCCATAGGGGCCGTGCGCGTGGGCATCGACCAGGCCGGGGATGATCGTCTTGCCGCTGGCGTCGATCGTCCTCGTGCCGGCGGGCAGCTGGATCGCGGCGGTCGGCGCGACCGCGACGATGCGGTCGCCCTCGATCACGATCGTGCCATTCTCGATCACCCCACCATCAGCGCCAGCCATGGTGACGATCCGCGCGCCGGTGAGCGCGACGGTGCCGCTCGCCTTGGTCGCCTTGACCTCCATCGCCATCGAACTGGTGCGCGGCGTCACGGTCGCCTTCGGTGCGCCCGGTGCGGACGCGAAAAACGCGCTGCGGTCGGCGGTGTAGAGCGTCGGGCCCAGGCTCCAGTGGAGCCGCGCGCCGTCGCCTGACCAGGTGATGTAATCGCCGCCATCGCTGCTGACGCGCACCACGGGCAGCGCATCGCCCTTCGGCGCGACCGCGACCTGCTGGCCACCGGGCATCAGCGGCATCGCGAACACCTGATAATTCTGGCGGAACGCGACGCTCTTCCCATCCGGCGCAACGATGAATTCGGTGGCGAGCTCGCCCGCAGCATGGACGCGCTTGCCCGCGCCATTCAGGTCGGTCGAGACGAGCTGGAGCTTCTCGCCACCCTCGACCATGAAAATGCGGTCGTTCGACGCGCCAAATTGCGGGCGCGACAGGCTGCGCGTGACCATCACCGGCGTGCCGCCAGCGGTCGCGACGCGATAGACGCCGGGATTCTCGCCCCATTTCGGCGCGGTCAGCCCGCCGCCATCGCCCTTTTCGAACACGATCGTCTTGCCGTCGGGGGAGAATTGCGGGCGGGCATAATGGCCCGGCTGCTGCGTCACGCTGCGCGCCGCGCCGCCGGAGGCGGGGACCACGCGGATCGAACCGAGACTCTCGTCATTCCACTGGACGAACACGATCGAACGCCCGTCGCGCGACCAGGCCGGAAACAGCTCCATGCCAGCGCCATCGGCTAGGTTGGTCAGCCGCTTCGCGCTGCCGCCACTGACCGGCTTGACCCAGAGCTTGCCCAGGCTCTCGAACACCAGCTGGCTTCCATCGGGCGAGACGGTGGCGAAGCGCGGCATCTTCGTCGTGAAGCTGGCGGGAGCGACCGCGATCTGCGGGTGCGGGGCATCGGCGACGGCGCGGGTATCGGCAACGCGGAACGGAATCACGGCGGCGTTGGCACCATCGGCATCGACCCGGCGGATCTTGCCGCCGGCCCAGAACACGATCGACTTGCTGTCGGGCGTCCAGTCGATATTCGGATAGACGCCGGTGACCGCCCAGGTTTCCTGCACGTCCTGATCGAGCGCGCCATAGACGATCCGCTCGGCACCGCTCGCCAGATCCTTGACCCACAGCTTGGACTTGCCCGCCTCACGCCGGACAAAGGCAATGGACTTGCCATCGGGCGAGGGCGCGGGACGCACCGATCCACCCAGCCCCGACACCGCCGTCGTCGTCTCGCCGGTCTCGAGGTCATAGCGCTCGATATTGAACAGGTTAGTGTTCGAATCCTGCGCATATTCGAAGATCGGGCCGGAGGTGATGTTGCGCGTGAAATACACGCCCTTGCCGTCCGCCGAATAGATCGGCTCGCCCAGCTCCTTCTGGTGCCGTTCGTTGGGTCGCTTGACCAGCTGCACCCCCGCTCCGCCCGAGACGTGATAGAGCCACACCTCACCCGTGCCGAGCGAGCGGCCCGTGGTGAAATGCTTCTTCGCGACGATGTACTGCCCGTCCGGCGACC
>JBHYGP010000490.1:0-1987 GCA_051858935.1 Sphingomonas sp. | reverse complement strand
GTCGCTGCCATCGGCATTCATGATCCAGATATTGTCGCCACCGCCCCGGTCGGAGGTGAAGGCGATGCGACGGCCATCGGGCGAAAAGCGCGGATGCACCTCCCACGCCATCCCCTCTGCAATCCGCGTCGGCGTGCCGCCGGCGATCGGCATGGTGTAGATGTCGCCGAGCAGCGCGAACGCGACACTCTTGCCATCGGGGCTGACATCGACGTCGATCCAAGTGCCTTCGTCGGTGTCGATCTGCGCCTGTTTCAGCGTCGCGCCCTGCGGCGCGTTGACGTCCCATTTGGGCTTTTCCTGCGCATGAGCCTGACCGAGCACGAAAAGCGCGGCGAGAACGCCGGCGACCGACTGACGCATATGAAGATGCTCCCTGAATTTATGTTCTGGGAGCAAGTGGTAACGGGCGAAACCGGACCCGTCACCGGCGCTTCGTCGAAAATCAACGCTTCAGCAAGAAGACGGCATGTTCGGCGCGGAAGTTTGCCGCCGCAGAGCTGGTCAGCTGATCGCCCGACAGGAACCATGCTTGCTCGACCGTGATCCCCCGTTCGCGCACATAGGCGCGGAAATCGTCGATGGTGACATGGTGGATATTCGGCGTCTCGTACCACGCCACCGGCAACAGCCGCGTGACCGGCATCCGCCCGCCCCACAACAGCGACAGCCGCACCCGCCAATGCGCGAAATTCGGGAAGGACACGACCGCGCGCTCGCCGATGCGCAGCAGGTGATCGAGCACGACATGCGGTCGCATCGTCGTCTGCAGCGTCTGGCTGAGGATCGCATAGTCGAAGCTGGCGTCGGGGTAATCGGCCAGATCGGTGTCGGCATCGCCTTGGATCACCGATAACCCGCGCCCCACGGCCGACGCAACATTATGCGCGTCGATCTCCAGCCCGCGCGCATCGCACTGCCGCTGATCCCGCAGCGCCGCCATCAACGCCCCGTCACCGCAGCCGACATCGAGCACCCGGCTGCCCGGCGCGACATTGGACGCGATGATCGCGAGGTCGGGGCGCAATTCGCTCATTCGCCCGCCCTCAAAAACCCGTCGACCACGCGGTTCAACTCGGGCGCTTCGAGCAGGAAGGCGTCATGGCCGAAGGGCGAGGACAGTTCGACGAAGCTGACCGGCGCGCCCGCTGCGTTGAGCGCATGGACGATGCTGCGCGAATCGCGGGTGGGGTAGAGCCAGTCGGTGTCGAAGCTGACCAAGCAGAAGCGCGCCTTTGTCTCGCGAAAGGCATTGGCGAGCACCCCGCCATGCTCCTCGGCCAGATCGAAATAGTCCATCGCGCGCGTGATGTAGAGATAGGCGTTGGCGTCGAATCGATCGACGAAGCTTAGCCCCTGATGGCGCAAATAGCTCTCGACCTGAAAATCGGCGTCGAAGCCAAAGGTCTTGGCCTCACGCGCTTGCAGCTTGCGCCCGAATTTCTCGGTCAACCCCTCTTCGGACAGATAGGTGATGTGCGCCGCCATCCGCGCCACTGCCAGCCCCGATGCTGGCGGCTCACCCTCATAATAGGCGCCGCCATTCCACAGCGGATCGGCCATCACCGCCTGTCGCCCGACTTCGTGGAACGCGATATTCTGCGCCGAATGCCGTGCGGTGGATGCGATCACCACCGCCGCCTCGACCCGGTCGGGGAAAGTCGCGGGCCAGCTCAGCGCCTGCATGCCGCCCATCGATCCGCCGACCACGGCCTTGAGCCGCTGGACGCCGAGATGGTCGAGCAGCATCGCCTGCGCACGCACCATGTCGCGGATCGTGATGACCGGAAAGCTCATGCCCCATGGCGCACCGGTTGCCGGGTTGATCGTCGCGGGACCTGACGACCCCATGCAGCTGCCCAGCACATTGGCACACACGACGAAATGCCGCGCCGGATCGATCGGCTTGCCGGGGCCGACCATACGGGTCCACCAGCCCGGCTTGCCGGTGATCGGGTGTTCTGATGCGACATGCTGGTCGCCGGTC
>JBHYGP010000489.1:0-2064 GCA_051858935.1 Sphingomonas sp. | reverse complement strand
TCCGCGCCCTCCCCGCGCCGCGCCGCGACGACGCGCCACCCGGCGCGCGCGGCCTGGGCGGCGAGCTCGTCGCGCTGGCGGAACGACAACAGGAACAAGGGCCGGTCGCGCCCGGTCATCGGTGTGGCTGAAACGGGCGCGGCGTCGGTCATCGCGCGCATTCCTAACGCAAGGGTTGTCCCGATGCTACGAACAGCTTAGCTCCATTCGACATGGCGAGCGAACGGCCCCTGATGGACAAGCATGGCCGCGCGATCCGGTATCTGCGGGTATCGGTGACCGACCGGTGCGACCTGCGCTGTCGATACTGCATGGCCGAAGAGATGACATTTCTGCCGCGCAGCGAAGTGCTGGCGCTGGAGGAAATCGCGCTGATCGCCGAGCGGTTCGTCGCGCGCGGGGTGACCAAGATCCGGCTGACCGGGGGCGAGCCGCTGGTGCGGCGCGATGCGCTGGACCTGGTGCGGCGGCTGGGGCGCAGTGTCGGTGCCGGGCTGAACGAACTGACGCTGACCACTAACGGCACGCAGCTGGCGACGCATGCGGCGGCGCTGGCCGAGGCGGGCGTGCGGCGGATCAATGTCAGCCTCGACAGCCGCGATCCCGCGATTTTCCGGCATATCACCCGGCATGGCGATGTGCGCCAAGTGCTCGACGGCATCGCGGCGGCGCAGGCGGCGGGGCTGGACGTCAAGATCAACATGGTCGCGATGAAGGGACTGAACGAAGCCGAGATCCCCGCGATGCTGCACTGGACCAGCGCGCAGGGCATCGACCTGACGCTGATCGAGACGATGCCGCTGGGCGCGATCGACGAGGATCGCGCGGACCGCTTCGTGCCGCTAACCCGCGTGCTCGACGATTTGTCTGCACAATTCGACCTGACCCGCGATGCCCATGACAGCGGCGGTCCGGCGCGTTACTGGCGGGTTGGCGGGACCGGCGCGCGGCTGGGCCTGATCTCCCCGCTCACGGGCAATTTCTGCGACAGCTGCAACCGCGTGCGGCTGACTACGGAGGGCAAGCTGTTCACCTGTCTCGGTCATGACGACCAAGTCGATCTGAAGGCCGCGATCCGCAGCGGCGGGCTGGCGGCGGTCGATGATGCGATCGACGCGGCGCTGGCGGCCAAGCCCGCGCGGCACAATTTCGACGTCGCGCCGGGCGCTGCCCCGGCCGTTTCGCGGCAGATGAGCGTGACCGGCGGATGAGCGACGTGCGCCGGGCGCTCGCCGCCTCCCCGACCACGCCGGCCGAGACCGCCGCGGCGGAACTGCTTGCCGGGCGCGACTGGGTGCCGGTCGAAGATGCCGATATGGTCGTCGCGCTGGGCGGCGACGGGTTCATGCTGCAGACGCTGCACGCGATGCTGGAGCGGCGGCGGATCGTGCCGGTGTTCGGGATGAACCTCGGCACCATCGGCTTCCTGATGAACGACTGGCGGCCCGAGGGACTGGAAGAGCGGCTGGCGCGCGCGCGGCCGTTCAAGGTCAGCCCATTGGTGATGACCGCGACGACAATGGACGGGGAGACGCACGTCATCCCCGCGATCAACGAAGTGTCGCTGCTGCGCGAGACGCGCCAGACTGCGAAGCTGGAGGTGCGCGTCAACGACCGCGTGGTGCTGCCCGAGCTGGTGTGCGACGGGATCCTGGTGGCGACCCCGGCCGGGTCCACGGCGTATAATCTGTCGGCGCATGGCCCGATTCTGCCGCTGGGGTCGCGGTTGCTGGCGCTGACCCCGATCAGTCCGTTCCGCCCGCGGCGCTGGCGCGGGGCGATCCTGCCCGAAAAGACGCGGATTTCGCTCCGCGTGCTCGATCCGGGCAAGCGCCCGGTGAGCGCGGTGGCCGACCAGCGCGAGGTACGCGACGTGGCGCAGGTCGATATCGCGATCGATCGCAACCGCGACCTGACCTTGTTGTTCGACCCCGAACATGCGCTGGATGAGCGGATCACGATGGAGCAGTTTATAGCGTGAGCTTCGGGTGGGGCCGTGCGCCTCACTCAAAATCCTCCCCCGCAAGGGGGAGGTGGCGCCGAAGGCGACGGAGGGGGAGGACG
>JBHYGP010000488.1:0-2070 GCA_051858935.1 Sphingomonas sp. | reverse complement strand
CGCATCCGCATGCCCATGTCCGATGTGCGATCATAGCCGCCACCCGCTGCCGCCCCGACCACGCTGTCGTCGCGATCGCTTTCGACGCGGTTGTTGCGCCAGTTGAACTCGGCGCTCAGGCGATTCTTCTTGTCGACGTCATAGTCCACACCGAAACGCGCGCTGCGTGCCGACATCGTGTTGTCCTGAAGGCTTTCCTGGCGACTGGTCAGCGCATTGCCGCCACCGTCGATGCGCACCCGGTCCTGGACGAGGCCGCTCTCGGTGGTGAAACGGCGATAATTGAGTTCGCCGGTCAGGGTGAGCGGCCCGCTGGAATTCGCGACGCTCGCGCTGACGCCGCCACGTCCTTCGCCGCCGACATTGGCGCGGACGGTCACCGACCGGGTGTTGCTCCGAGTGCGCCGGGTCACGAGATTGATGACCCCTGCCGACCCCTCCGGGCTGAATGCGGCGGAGGGATTGGTGATCACCTCGACCCGCTCGATCTGCCCCGCCGGCATGGTCAGCAGCACATTGCCGCGCGACTCACCGCGCATCATCGCCGACGGGCGTCCGTCGATCAGGATCGTGACCCCCTGATCACCGCGCAGGCTGACGCGTCCTTCCAGATCGACCTCGACCCCGGGCACATTGCGGAGCGCGTCGGCGACGGTGCCGGTCTGGGTCTGAAGATCCTTGCCGACATCGAAGCTCATCCGGTCGGTCGACACGGTCACCGCGTCGCGGCCGCCGGTAACCGTCACCTCCTCGGGTTTGGCGGGCGCAGGCTGCGGCTCCTGTTGCGGCTTCGCGGCCGGCGCAGGTGCGGTCTGGGCATTGGCGACGACAGGAGCGATCGCGGCGGTGCTGGCGAGCAGGGTAAGGGCGAAACGCGAGGCGGGCATTGAAGGACCTTCCGAATATGATGCGCGTGAGGTGTCGCGTATGCCGGGATGAGCGGCATGAGCGGGGAATGAGCTTTTGGTGAAATCGGGACGTCGGCGGGGACTAACGTTCCCAATGTCCGCGGAATGCGAGCCCGAGCATGGTCAGCGCCAGCCCCATCCAGAAGCTGGCCGCGACTGCCCAGCCACCGATATCGGGAAGCTCCCGCCAGATCTGGACAAAGCGCCCCTCTGCGCCGCGACGCCAATAGGACAGGGTGTATTCCCCGGCGTTCAGCGCAAAATCGATTCCCACATCGCCCCGGATCACCCAGTTCTCGATGAAGCTCTCGAACGCACTCTCCGACGCGAGGCTGGTGATGATCGCGATCATCACCCCGATCCCGACTCCCACGCCCGAAATCCAGCGGAGCGGGTGACGCATGCCAAGCACTGCGGCACTGCCCATCACATAGAGGGTAAGCGCACCGACAAAGGGGATCAGCCACATCCAGGCGGGCGCACGCCAATCCTGTCGAACGATCGCGCCACCCACGCCCTCGACCATGACGCTCCGGGTCATGCCGATACCGCCGCCGCTTGCCAGCGCCACCAGCGCGAGCGCAGCGCAGGTGATCAGCAGCGCGATCATCATCCAGACCGCGCCGGCGGACAGCTTGGCCAGCGCCGCGCGCTGACGCGGAACGGGAAGCGTCCACAGCAACGCACGGTCGAACGGACGGTCGCCCTTCCACACGGCAAAGGGCAACAGGGCGGCGAGTACGACCGTCGGCATCAGCAATTCGCGATCTAGATAGAGCCGCGCATCATAACGCCAGGCGGTCAGCAATGCGATCACACACACCGCGGTCAGCGCTGCCGCGGCGAGCATCGCTTCACGGACCAGCGCAAAGCCGGTGACACGAAATTGTTCGGCAAAGATCGTCCGAAAAGGAAGCGGACGGGGTTCAGGCGAAAACATGGCTGTTCTCCGACTGGAGCAGGATCGGGACGGCATCGGTCAGGCTGACCGCGCTGGTTTCTCGGACGGTGGCGCCGGACGCGTCGATGGCGCTGGCCAGGTCGTGTTCCTGTCCCGCAGCGACGAGCCGCACCGACCGGCCCATCGACGGATCGCGCCGCAGGATCGCTGCGGCAATGCTCGCGGGCGGCACCCAGCTTTCGGGGGCATCGACCTGATAGC
>JBHYGP010000487.1:0-2073 GCA_051858935.1 Sphingomonas sp. | reverse complement strand
GGAGCCCCATCGCCGCCGACCGGGCAAAGCTCAGATTGCGCGCCTCGGCGAAACGGTCGGGATAGTGTTTCGCCTCCACCGCATGCACCACTTCGTCCGCGAACACGCCGATCACCGCGATCGCGACGATGCGAAACAACAGCCATGCGCCGAGCAATGCGATCAGGATCGCGGTCGCGGCGGCAAGACTCGCCATGCTCTGGCTCGCGGAAAAATAGGTGGCGAGGAGATATTCGATCCCGAACCACAGCCCCGCGCCGAGCCCGACAAAGATCGCCAGCGTTACCAGCATCGACTTGGCGAACACCGCGACGATGCGCTTGTCGAACAGCTGGCCGATCGAAAGAAGCAGCGCCTGAAGCATCGCGCCATGCTTGGCGGCAAGCGGCACCCCAAGTCAACGCAGTTGCGCCGCACCGCGCCGCAGGATAGGCGCGCGGCATCTATTCTCGGAGACCAATGTGACCGCACCCACCCACGACGTCGTCGCGATCGGCAACGCCATCGTCGACATTCTGGCCCAGGCCGAAGACAGCTTCATCGAAGAGATCGGCGTCGCCAAGGGCTCGATGCAGCTCATGTTCTCGCCGGAAGAGGCCGATGCCCTTTATGGCAAGATGGGTCCGGGCCGTGAGGTTTCGGGCGGGTCGGCGGCGAACACCGTCGCCGGCATGGCTGCGCTCGGCAGCCGCACCGCCTTCATCGGCCAGGTCGCCGACGACCAGCTGGGGCAGGTATTCGGCCATGATCTGCGCGCTGCGGGTGTCGGCTTCGACACCGCCGTCCGCGCGGGCCAGCCGACCACCGCGCGCTGCCTGATTTTCGTGACACCGGATGGCCAGCGCACGATGAACACCTTCCTCGGCGCATCGCAGTTCCTGCCCGAGGCCGCGCTCGACCGCGACCTGATCGCGGGCGGCGCGATCCTGTATCTCGAAGGCTATCTGTGGGATCCCGAAGAACCCCGTCGGGCGATGCGCGCCGCGATCGGCATTGCGCGCGACGCGGGTCGCAAGGTCGCCTTCACTTTGTCGGACGTGTTCTGCATCAGCCGCCACGGCGACGATTTCCGCGCGCTGATCGCCGAGGGCCTCGTCGACATCCTGTTCGCGAACGAGAATGAGCTGCTCGCGCTGGCGCAGGTCGAAGATTTCGACGCGGCGGTGGAGCAGGTCGCGGCGCAAGTGCCGACCCTCGTCGTCACCCGCAGCGAAAAGGGCGCGATTGCCGTCCAGGGCGGCGCGCGCGTCGCCGTCGCCGCCGAGCCGATCGAGAAGGTGGTCGACACCACCGGCGCGGGCGACCTGTTCGCGGCCGGCTTCCTCCACGGCCAGGCCCAAGGCTGGAACGTCGAAAAGTCGCTCAAGCTCGGCGCGGCATGCGCGGCGGAGATCATCTCGCAGTACGGCGCGCGGCCCGAGGCGAATCTCAAGGAAGTTGCCGCACAGCTCGGTTGAGCCCCGGCGTCGCACCAAAGAAAAAGGCCGGGGTCTCCCCCGGCCTTTTTTGTTTACGCCCGACCCGACTTACTCCTCGATCAGCTCGGCCGGCGTCTCGCGGCCATGGTCCTTGCCGGCGGCGCGATGCCCCTTTGCCAGCTTGAACACCACGCCCGACAGCAATGCGAGCGCGAGCAGGTTGGGTAGTGCCATCGCGGCGTTGGAAATGTCGCCCAGACGCCAGATCAGCTCCAGATCGACCGTGCTGGCGACGAAGATCACCACGCACCACAGCATCCGCCAGGTGATGTGCAGCAGCTTTTCGCCGCGCGGGGTTGCGCCCGGAAACTGGTCGTAGACAAAGGTGATCGCCCGTTCGCCATAATAGCTCCAGGTGAGCAAGGTGGTGAACACGAACAGCAGCAGCGCGACCGAGGCGACCAGTGTGCCGAGCGGGATGCCCGCGATCAGCGTCGGAAAGGCCGCCGCGAACGCACCGGAGGTCATCGCAAAGCCGTTCAGATCCGATTGCCAGGCATGCTCGACCGCAGCGCCCGCATGAGTGAAATTGCCTTGCACGGTCAGCAGGACGAGCGCGGTCATGGTGCAGATCACGATCGTGTCGATGAACGTG
>JBHYGP010000486.1:0-2073 GCA_051858935.1 Sphingomonas sp. | reverse complement strand
CCGGCGGGGGTGCCCGAATCCCCCGGGCCCGACTGTATCAGGGGTGCAACGATCGGCAGAATCGCGATGGCTTCCGCTCCGCTAACCCTGCCGCGCACCGCTCACGAAGCCGCGAACTTCATCACCTTGATCGCTTCGCTGTTGGTCACCGCGCCGCCGACCCGCTTGGTCGCGTAAAAGTGCACGAACGGCTTGTTGCTGTACGGATCGCGCAGGATCTGCGTCTCGCCGCGCTCGGCGATCAGATACCCCGCCTTGAAGTTGCCGAACGCGATCGACAGCGAATTGGCCGCGATGTCCGGCATGTCCTCGGCCTCGACCACCGGATAGCCCAGCAGGCTCGCCGGCTGCCCGGCACTCAGCGACGGCTGCCACAGGAACGCGCCATCGCTCGTCTTGAACTTGCGAATGCGCGCCAGCGTCGCCGAATTCATGCACCACACCGCACCCTGCCGATATGGCGGGCGCAGCGCCTGAACCAGATCGATCAGAATCTCCTCGGGATCCGCCGCAAATGCCCCCGCCGCACCCGACAGCACATGCTGCAACGTCCCAAACGCCCGCGCGTCATCGCCGGTCGCCGCCGTGGCATAGGCGAGGAACCCCTTGGGCTTGTTGGTCCCGTTGCCGCTCACGAACGCAGCCCCCTCGGCCCGCGCAAATTCGCGCGCAATCTCGTCGGCCAGCCAGGCTTCGACATCGAACGCGCCATCGTCCAGCATCGCCTGGCTCGCCGCCGGATTGGCGAACAAATCGCCCATCGGCGGGGCGATCTCGTTGAATACCGGCGTATCGGTCTCGTCCCGCGCCGCCGTCTCGCTCGCCCAGCCCGATTCGGTCCCGCCCGACGCGACCAGCTTGCGATACCCCGCGCTGCCCACCGTCACGACATTGGCGATGGCGCGGATCGGCGAAATGCTCGCCAGCGTCGCATCGACCAAAGCGTCGATCTCGCGCGGCACGGCATAGCCGCCCTCCGCCCCGCTCACACCCGACAGCGCCTTCATCTCCAGGGCTCCGCTCCCGCTCCGCAAAAACCCCTCGAACGCCGCGCCGCCCATGCTACGCGCGCCACTCAACATCGGCCGCGCCACCGGCACCCCAGCCGCTTCCACCGCCTCGAACGACTGTTCAAGGACATCCGCCTTCGTTTCCATGTTATTCTCCCACCATCAAAAATCCTCCCCGGAACGGGGAGGGGGACCATGCCGAAGGCATGGTGGAGGGGGCCCGCGTCAGGCGAACCCCATCGTTTCAGAAAATCAGCAAACAGCTCGTCTTACGCGCCCATGCGGGTCCATCTGCGACCCTGCTTCGTTAGGACCACAACGCACCGTCACTCCGGGAATTCCAAATGTCCAAACGATCGAACAGAAGCTGGATGAACGCCGGATTCGACGCTTGGTCCCTCGGCTGGGAATCGGCCGCCGTGATCGGTCTGCGCGCGACCAAGATCGCCCAAGGCGGCCCCGAAGCACAGCGCGAGACCGAACTCATGGTCTCCGAAAAAATGACCGCCGCGTTCGAACTGCAGCTGGCGATGATGACCGGTGCCATGGGCATGAGCCCCGCCACCACCACCCGCAAGGCACTCGCCCACTACCGCCGCAAGGTCCGCGCGAACGCGCGTCGGTTGCGCTAGTTAGAAAAGCCCCTCCCCTTTAGGGGAGGGGTTGGGGTGGGGCGGTCACAGCCTCGCAGAGACCGACAGCCGCGCCCACCACCGCATGCACCCGCGCCAACCCCTGCATCGGCCGCGCCACCAGGCTCACCTCGCACAGCTCCAGCCGCTCGATCTCGCGCCACCGCCCCTGCCGCGCCTTGACCGTCCGATACCCAAAGCTGAGGCCGTTGACCGCGCCCCGCGCCACCAAAGCCGCCAGCTCGGGCGCATCGACCCGCGCCGTCACGCGCAGCCCGCGCGCATCCTCGCCAATCGCCTCGATCACCCCGACCGGCTCTCCGCGATGCTGCCACAGCAGCGGCACCCGCCGCACCCGCGCCCCGAACGCCCCGGCCCGGATCACGTCGCCGCCCCGGTCCGGCACATCGAACACCGCCGCATAACCGGCG
>JBHYGP010000485.1:0-2080 GCA_051858935.1 Sphingomonas sp. | reverse complement strand
CAGCGGCGCGGCCTCCGGGATCACGAAATCTCCGCCCAGATGCACCGCCGGGCGAAGCCTGCGCCGCCAGAAGCGCGCGGCGAACAGGCGCACGGTGAAATCGGGCATTCCGTCCTGCGGGTGCGGATAATCGCGGTAGAGATCGTCCAGCACCGCAACCGGCGCGCGCCAGTCGCTGCCGATGCGGAAGCCCACCGGGCCGATGCGCAACATGGTGGCGTGGCGCATCAGGCGCGCTCCACCAGCCCGGATGCAACCAGCTCGTCAATCCGCGCGGCGAGTGCGTCGCGGTCAGGATCGACCAGATCGAACCGATCAGTCAGCGCTGCGAGTGTCTCATCCACCGTCAGTGGTTCAGCTAGCAACTCCAGCAACTCCGGTACCGGCGAATCCACCAGATGCGTGATCCCCGAAGCGCGGTGATAGATCAGCGTCAGCGCGTCCAGCGGTTCGATCCGCAGCGTCGCGGCGGGCGCGGCGCGGTACCGGGTCACGCGCGTTACCCGCGCGGCATCTGAAGCGATGCGAAACAGGTAAAGCCGCTCGTCCCGCGCTGCAGTCGGCGAATATAATTGGTATAGGCGCGGCTCTGGTCATAGGTGGTGCCGGGCAGGTTCGCGCCGTTCAGCGCCTGCTTGACCTCCTCGCCCTTGAAGTTGCGCCCCGCTGGCGGGAACGCGCCCTGCGTTCCGGCCGGAACCAGCGATCCATCGGCGGCAATGTAATTCCCCGCGCGACCTGCATCGGGAACCGGAATCTCGCAGTTCAGTACCGACCCTGCGGTCTGGGCCAGCGCCGGCTTGATCGACACGATCGCGGACGCACTGGCTGCGCCGAGCATAAGCGCGCGCCTGCTTGGGCCCTTGGCTAGTCCGTCCTTGGGGGGCGTGGTTTCGGCCATGATGCGTTCATCACTCGCACACCCGCCTTTCACAAGTGTGAATCGTGCGCGTGATCGTTTAGGCATGCTGCCATGCCCAATCTGACCAACCCCCGTAGTTTCGCTGCTCTTGCCGCCATCGTCGTTACAGCGATCGTCGCCTGGATCACTGCGGGGCCGCAGGCCGGCGGCATCGCGCTGGTCGGTGCGACGCTGGCGGCCCTGATCGCGTCCCCTCCGCCCGAACCCGAGGCGATCGAAGCCAGCGTCCCCGCTCCCGCCACTACCGCAGCAGCCGGGGTGGCCGAGGCGATCGAGGCGGTGTTCGAACCCATGCTGGTGGTCGAGGGGCAGCGCGTCGCCGCAGCCAATCGCGCCGCGCGCGCACTGCTCGGCGAGCATATCCTGGGCGAGGATGTCCGCGTCGCGATCCGCCACCCGGCCGCCGCCGAACGCCTGCTCAACCCGGTCGACGGCGCGCCCGGCGGCCCGATCCATCTGGTCGGCCTTGGCACCCGCGATCAGCGCTGGGAAATGCGGGTCCGCGCGCTGCCCGGGGGCGGGCGCGTCGTGCATCTGAGCGACCGCACCGGCGCACATGCCGCGGACAAGATGCGGGTCGATTTCGTTGCCAATGCCAGCCACGAACTGCGCACCCCGCTCGCCTCGATCCTCGGCTTTATCGAGACGCTGGAAGACGCCGCCGACGATCCCGAAACCCGCGCGCGGTTCCTCAAGGTGATGGATAACGAGGCGCGCCGGATGCAGCGGCTGATCGACGACCTCATTTCGCTGTCGCGGATCGAGGCGGAAAAATATCGCGCTCCCGATGACCTGATCGACCTCGGCGTGCTGGTCGCGCAGGTGTGGGACGAACTCGCCGCGCTGTCGCCCGCACGCGCCGCGGACATTGCACTCGAGATCGGCACGGTCCCTACGGTACGTGGCGACCGGGTCCAGCTGTCGCAGTTGCTTCACAACATCGTCGGCAACGCGATGAAATATGGGCGACCGGGAACTCCGGTCTCGGTCGCGCTCAATGCGACCGAATCGGCCATGGTTCGTCTCACCGTCCGCGACGAGAGCGAGGGGATCGCGCCCGAGCACCTGCCACGTCTGACCGAGCGATTCTATCGCGTCGATTCGAGCCGCAGCCGCGCCGCGGGCGGCACCGGCCTGGGCCTTGCCATCGTCAAGCAT
>JBHYGP010000484.1:0-2098 GCA_051858935.1 Sphingomonas sp. | reverse complement strand
CGATCGCAGCCTTCAGCGTCGTGGCGGCCGGGCCGGCGAACAGAAAGCGGCCGTTCGCGGGCTGATCGGGTGCGACGATGACGACATAGGCATCGCCATTCGACAGCCGCGTGGATCGGACGCGGTTCCAGTTCAGGGTGTGCGTATCTGTGCGCGCGGGATGCGAGGTGCTGCCGATCTGGTGCGAGGGGAAACTGACTTCGATGCGCGAGGTGCAGCCGGTGCCCGATACCGAATAGGTCGCGGTCTTGTCTGGCAGCGTCGTGCCGGTCGACGTGTACATTGGCGCGCGGACGCGCTCGAGCAGCGTTTTGATCTCACCCTGCGCGGTGGACTGGTTATTCTGCGCCGATGCGGCGCCGGGGAGCAATGCGGCGATCAGACCGGAAAGCAACACACGCATACAAATCCCCCGAACAGTCACCGCACTTCGATGCACTGTTGTTCTTGTCTATTCCGATTCGGAAGTTCTTCAAACCAATTCTGATTTTTGCGGCTTCAACTTGAGGACTTAGTAGATCCCGTCGATCTCCAGCGTCAGGCGGGGTGCAAGCGGCTTGAGCAGCAGGTTGCTGGGCGAATTGAGGTCGAGTTCCTCGGCGCGAAGGCGGGCATATTTCGCCTTGGCGATCGCGGCTGCATCCTCGCCGTTGCGCAGGATCGTCGGCTTGAGGAAGATGAACAGGGTGCGCTTCTGGCGGCTTTCGCGGCGGCTCTTGAACAACTCGCCGAGGATCGGGATGTCGCCCAGGATCGGCACCTGACTCTTCACCTGGCCATAATCGTCGGAGGTGAGGCCGCCGAGCACGATCGTCTGGCCATTGTCGGCGAGCACGGTGGTGTTGATCGCGCGGCGATTGGTGATCAGGTCGGTCGCCTGGCTGAGCTGGGTTGCGGCGATCGACGATGCCTCCTGCACCACCTCCAGCCGGATCGTGTCGCCAGCGTTGATGCGCGGCAGCACCTTGAGCGTGATGCCGACATCCTTGCGCTCGACCGAGGTGTAGGGGGTGACATCGCTTGAGTCGGTCAGGATCGATCCGGTGATGAACGGCACCTCCTGCGCCACGATGAACTCGCCGACCTTGTTGTCGAGCGTGGTGATCTGGGGCGTCGAGAGCAGGTTCGACTTGGACGAAGTGCCGAGCGCCTGGACGAGGATCGAGAAATCGTTGCCGATCGCGACATTGGCGGTGAGGCCCGGCCCAAGCGCGGCGGCGATCGGCACGTCGAGCGCGTCGAGGATCTGGCCCAGCGAGGCCTGGCCGATCCCGCCGAACGAGGTCGCCGCGCCCTCGATCTGGGAAAGCGCGGCACCGCTGGTGCCGAGCTGGACTGCAAGCGCTTCGGCCTCCTCGCCCGTGATTTCGGCGATGGCGGCTTCGATCAGCACCTGGGGACGGCGGACGTCGAGGTCGGTGATGATCGCCTCGATCGCGGCAATCGCGCTGGGGGTGCCGCGCACGACGACCGCGTTGATGTCCGGCGAGGGCTGGACGGTGATCTCGGGGGTCGAAAAGCCCTGCGGCGTCGCTTCCTGCTGCTGCCCGAGCTGGGCGGATTGCGCGGTTGCGGCGGCGCTGGCGGCGGCGGCTGCGGTCTGGGCCGGGCTGGTGCCGCCGGAGGCGATCAGGCCGCCGAGCACGCCAGTCGGGCTGCGCGGGTTGCTGCGCGATCCTGACAGGCTGCGCGCGACGGGATTATTGGTCGTGGCTTCCTGCCCGAGGATGCCGCGGAGCACTTCGGTGACCGACTCGGCGTCGGCATAGTTCAGCCGGAACACGCGCGTCATTGGCGTTGCGCCGCCGGGGGCGTCGAGCGAGGCGGCCATGCGGCGGGCGTCGGCGACAGCGGCGGGCGATCCGCGTACGATGATCGTGTTGCTGCGCGCGTCCGCTGCGACGCGCGCGCCGCCCGATGCGGCGTCGCCGAGTACAGTCTGGAGCGCCTGCGCCACTTCGGGCGCGCTGCCGTTGCGCAGGGTGATGGTGGCGAAGGTCATGCCGCTGCCATTGCCGTCGAGCGAGCGCAGGATTGCCTCGACGCGGCGGACATTATCGGCATAGTCGGTGACGACGACGGCATTGGGCTGAGCGAG
>JBHYGP010000483.1:0-2110 GCA_051858935.1 Sphingomonas sp. | reverse complement strand
CATCTCCCGGACGCGCGGCACATCGCACCGGCGAGTTCGTGGATCGTGCAGGAAATGGGTCCCCGCTTTCGCGGGGATGACGGCAAGAGGCGGATTACCTCACCAGCTCCCAAACCCCGGTGCCAGCCCCTGCCCGTCCGGGCCGGGTCGCGTGGTGCGGTCCCAGCCATAGCGCGTGCGCTTGCGCAGGCGCAGCGTCGGCCAGTCGCCCATCGGGGTCTTGCCCGCCAGCCGCAGGCCGTGGCGGCGATACGCCCCCGCGACGCGCTCCGCCTGCGTCTCCAGCAAGCCCGCAAGGATCAGCGTCCCGCCCTCGGCCAGTACTGCGCTGATGCTCGGCGCAAGCTCGATCAATGGCCCGGCCAACACATTGGCGATGACGAGATCATAGGGGGCGCGGCCGGTGAGCAGCGGGTGCTCCAGCCCCGCCGCGGCGGCGAGCGCGAGTTGTCCCTGCATCACGCCGAGCGGTACGCCGTTGATTACCGCGTTCTCCGCTGTCACATCGACCGCGACCGGGTCGATATCCGATGCCGTTGCATAGGCGCGCGGCCACAAATGCATCGCGGCAAAGGCGAGCAGCCCGGTGCCGGTGCCGATATCGATGAGATTATCGACCCGCTCCCCTCGCGCGCGCATCGCAGCGAGCGTGCGCAGGCACCCGGCGGTGGTTTCATGCGTACCGGTGCCGAACGCGCGGCTCGCCTCGATCTGAAAGGTCTTTGCGCCCTCAGGCACCTCGCCCCGGTTGGTCGAGGTATGGACATAGAAGCGACCGGCATGGACCGGCGCGATCCCCTGCTGGCTCAGCGTCACCCAATCCTCGTCGGGGATCTGCTCGATGACCTCCTTCGCCTTCTTCGCGCTGGGGGCCAGCGTGCGGATGGCGGCGATGTCGGCCTTGCCCGGCTTCGCCTCGAAATAGGCCTCCAGCTGCCAGGCGAGTGGATCGTCGGGGATCGTCTCGCTGGTCAGCAACACTGGCGCAGGATCGATGCCGAGCAGCTCCGCACCCTCGAAATCGATCGCCTCGGCCTCGTCGCGGGTGCAGGGCAGGGTCAGTTTCCAGCTGGTCATGGTGCATTTTCCTTCGCCAGCCGCACATCCAGCCGCGCGCGCCCTCCGGCGGCATAGTTGGCGCATGCCTTGGCATCGACCAGCGGTGCGCTTCCGGCGAGGCGGGCGTGGAAGTCGCTCGCACCGGGGTGTGGGGTGATCAGAATGTCGCACTTCAGCCCCGCCAGCCGGTCAAGCCCGGCGCGGAAGGCGGCGACATAGGCGGGGTGATCCGAAAAACGGTAGCTGTCGTTGGACAGCGCGCTGATGCTGTCGCCGTACACAATGTTGCGGCACTCCGCGCCCGCACAGCTGCGCCACGACCAGCTGGTCGATCCCGGCGTATGGCCGGGTGTCGCATGGGCGGTCAGCGCGAGCGGGCCGAGCCGCACCACCTCTCCGTCCGCGACAATGCCGTCGACACGTGCGCCAGGAAATTTCGGGTTTATGCCCAGCTGCGGATCGTCCGCCGACGCCTCGCCGCTCTCCAGCGCGGCACGGGCGGGGGCGCGGGCGAGCAGGCGCGCGCCGGTCATCCGCTGGAGCGCACCGATCCCGCCGGCATGGTCGAGATGCTCATGCCCGTTGAGGAGGATCTTCACGTCGGAGAGCTTGAACCCGAGCCTCTCGATATTGCGCGCGATGCCGGGCGCGGCTTCGTCGGTCGCGGCGTCGATCAGGATATGGCCCGCGTCCGACGTGACCAGCAGCGCGACGATGCCACAGGTGCCGACCTGCCAGACATTGGCGTAGACCTGCACCGGCGGCGCGGCATCGCTCCACCCGTCGCGATCTTTGCACTGGGCGACATACTCTTTGCCAGATACGCCTGCGGCGGGCGCACTCGCCTGCGGAGCGGGGGCCGCCGCCGCGCATCCGCCGAGCAACGCTGCAAGCAGCGCGGCCTTAACGGACATAGCTTGCCCCGTTCACGTCGAGCACCGCGCCGGTCATCGAAGCGGGTGCCTCCAGCGCACAGAAGCGTGCCATCGTCGCGACCTCGTCGGGCATGGCGACGCGACCGAGCGGGATGTCGGCGAGCAATTTGTCGCCG
>JBHYGP010000482.1:0-2130 GCA_051858935.1 Sphingomonas sp. | reverse complement strand
CGGCATGAGAGTGGCGCGGCCTGGGAACGGATCGACGAGCGACCCGCGACGGTGGCGTCGGCATTGGTTCGCAAGGTGCGCACGCGCGCGGCGGAGATTGGCTGGCGCAACGCGGTCGACGAACTGCGCCCCTTCACCCAGCCGATGTGGGCCAATGCCAGTGTTGCCGAACGCGGGCGCTTTTTGCGGCACCTGCGGCCGTGGTGGGACGTGCATCGCCACCGCCTCGCCCCGCAGGTCGCCGATCGGCTGGCGGCGATGGAGGCGCGCGGGCAGTTGCAGGTGGTGGCGGGCAAGACTTTGGGCTTCGACGCGGTCGATGGCGGAGTGGCGCTCAACTGGCGACCGCGCGGGAAAGTGGCGACGGAGACGCTTCTTGTGCGCCGTGTGGTCAATTGCACCGGGCCGCTGGGCGATCTGGGGCGCACTACCGATCCGCTGCTGGTCGCGCTCCGCGAGTCCGGCGCGATCCGGCCCGATGCCGCGCATCTGGGCATCGACGTCAATGGCGCGGGCGAGGTGATCGGTGCAGATGGCAGCGCCAACCCGCGCATCTTCGCGCTCGGCCCGATGACGCGCGGGGCATTCTGGGAAATCGTCGCGGTGCCCGATATTCGCCGCCAGACCTGGGATGTCGCGCGGCGGCTCTCCAACGCGCATTGGGTCGGGGGCGAGGGGCTTTAGGCCCTACTCGCCGCGCAGTGCCATTCCGCGATCGATATCGCGAGCGACGACGGCGGCGGTCATGCGCGACAACAGCCGTTGGGCCGACTGCCACGCGCCGGGTGCGCGGTGACGTTCAGCGATCATCAGGCGACTGCCCCAGCCATCCACCAGCTGCTGCATCTCGTCGGGCGCGGCGATGCGGTTGCGCGCGGTGACGACCATCGACGGAAAGGGCAGGGCGATCCCGGGCGAAGCGAGCAGCGCGCCGGCCTCCCCCGTGGGCGCGACCGGGTCGAACAGCAGCGCTCCCGCGACGCGGTCGGCATAGTGACGCGGCGAGAGGCGTGCCCACCATGCCGCAGCTGCGCAGCCGAGCCCTTCGGCAACCAGCAGCACGGCGCGGTCGGCATGCAGCACGGCGTCATCGATCTTGCTCGCCCAGATGTTACGTCGCGACGCATCGCGCGTGTCGAGCAGGATGTGATGGTCGCCGGCAACTGGCCAGCCCAGGCGATCGCTCCAGACGGGCCTATTGGCGTGACGGTCGGTCACGGTCAGCACCGAAAAGCGGGTTGCGGGATTGGCGAGGGTCAGCGCGGCCATGGTCGAAACATCTCCCGGTCGAACGCAATGCGCGCGATCATGCGAGAACCTCGCATGCGCGCCACGTGCGATCATATCAGAGATTTTGTGTCGCTGAAAACAATTCCTAGTCGCGGGCTAGGAAAGTGGTCGGGGAAAGAGGATTCGAACCTCCGGCCCCTGCCTCCCGAAGACAGTGCTCTACCAGGCTGAGCTATTCCCCGACTGAGCGGCGAAGTCCTTGTCAAAGGCCCCGGGTGGGCAGACCGCGTCGCTTGGAGGCGCGCCTATAACCGCCGATATCCCGCCTTGCAAGCGCTCCGCGTGCCTTTTTTAGCCGCCGCGCGCGTCGAGCATCCTGGCGACGCTGGTGAACTTCTCACGCGGGGAATCGCTGCGGGCGCCGGCGATTTCGGCGGCGTCGATCTTCTGCCAGTCGCGGAAGGTGACGACATCGACATTGCGCGATGCGAGCAGCGCGTCGAGGCCGGGTCGGCCCGCCTTGCCGCTGCCGCCCGGCGCGTCTTCGGCGATCTTCTCGGCGATGGCGAAGCCGTCGGGGCGGTTGGTGCCGATCGTGCCGGTCGGTCCGCGCCGCGCCCAGCCGACCGCGTAGAGGCCGGGGAGCACGCGCCCTTCGTCATTGGCGAAGCGGCCCGCGCGATCGTCATACGGTACCCCCTCGATCTTCGGCGTGCGGTATCCGATGCACGAGACGATCAGGCCGGCGGGGATCGCATAGGTCTCCCCGGTGCCGACCGCCGCGCCGCGTTCGTCGAGCCGGGTACGTTCGACGATCACCCGTTCGGCGCGGCCATCGCCTTCGATCCGCACCGGCATCGCGAAAAAGTCGAAAATGATATGGACCGGCTTGTCGACGCT
>JBHYGP010000481.1:0-2139 GCA_051858935.1 Sphingomonas sp. | reverse complement strand
AAGCCTTTTTGTTGCTATTTTAGCTATAAGTCAACTGCGATCTCGGCTATCGCTTGCGCGGAGAGCAAAGGGAGGGGACCATGGTAGCGGCGGTTCGCATCGGATTTATGGTGATGCTTTTGGCTGCGCTCGCTGTGCCCGCCGCGGCACAGACCCGCGATGCGGGCCCGGCTCCAGCGCAGGAGCGGCTGGGGCTGGATACGGTGTTCGGCCCGTCCATGGTGCTCCAGCGCGATCGCCCGATCCGGGTTTGGGGTCGCGCGCGCGCAGGTGAACGGGTGCGCGTGACCTTGGGCGCGAGCGGGGTCGATGGACTCGCCGACGATGCGGGCCGGTGGTCGCTAAACCTGCCTAAACGCGCTGCCGGCGGACCCTTCACCCTGACGGCCTCGGCAGCTTCGTTCCGCGACAGCTATGGCGACGTGATGATCGGCGATGTTTGGCTGTGCGCCGGCCAGTCGAACATGGAATTCCGGCGCTCAAAGGCGAGCGACCTTCCCGAACGCTTCGCCAATGACGATCGCCTTCGCATATTCGACATCGCGCGGCGGGAGGCACCGGTACCGTCCCCTCATCTGATGCCGCTGAGCGGGTGGGCCGCGTCGAGCCCGGACAGCGCCGCGCGCTTTTCCGCGATCTGCCACCACTTCGGTGAACGCCTACGCGCGCGGCTCAAGGTCCCGATCGGCCTGATCGGTGCGTCGTGGGGCGGGACGCGGATCTCCGCCTTTGTCGATGCTGCGACCCTCGCTCGGCATGGCGTGGCCAGCGAAGCGATCGATCGCGTGTCGCGCCAGAATGACGGGCGGGTGTTCAATGCGATGATCGCCCCACTCGCCCCGTTCGGTCTCAAGGGCGTGCTGTGGTATCAGGGCGAAAGCGACACCCACCGGCCCGACGGTTATGCGCAGCGCCTCACCGCCCTTGCGGCAAGTTGGCGCAAGGCGTTCGATCAGCCGCTCCCGACGATCGTCGTACAGCTTCCGCCATTCGACCCGAAGCCCCGGACGCCGCCCGGCCATTGGGCGCAGATCCGCGAGGCGCAGCGGCGCTTTGTCGCCAGTGACGCCGCCGCCGGACTGGTGGTCCAGATCGATCAGGACAGCGCAACCGACCTGCATCCGGCGAAGAAGGCTGTAGTGGCAGAGCGCGCGGCCGAACGCGCGCTGTCGGTGGCTTATGGGCGAGGATATGCGCGTTCGGGCGCAGAGGTGCCGCACATCGCCCGGACCGGGCGCATGCTGATTCTCGACTATGGAGCCGGTGACCGCTTGACCACGACCGATGGTCGGGCGGTACAAGGCTTTGAGATTTGCAGCGACCACTGCCGCGCCTTGCAGGGCCGCCTGATCGGCCCGCGCCGGATTGAACTCACGATCTCCGGGGCTGCCGTGCTGCGCTGCCTTCGTTACGCTTGGGCCGACGTCCCACTGTACGATTTGCAAACGGAGCACGGAGTACCGATTGGTCCTTTCGCCACTTCTCTGGGCGAAGAACCGACAGCGGTAGACCGGGTCTGTCATCGAATCGCCAGCCTATCGCCACAAGATTGACGTGCGTACTGCTCTCAGCAAATGCGACCTACTCGAATTTCCAGATGTCCGACGTTGAGGAACCGCCGTCGAATGCCGACTGTCCTTTCCCGGCTCACTTTCGGCCACTAGTGATCAGACCCGTCTCCGCTGACCAAATTCGACCGACAAAACCTGCCCGCCGGTGCGAAGCTGATCGAGATAGTCGGACCAGTGCTGCATCATTCGCACGCGCTCGTCCCAATACTGACCGCGTGCCTAGGCACGCCGGACCCCATTGTTTTCCATGTGCGCCAACTGACGCTCGATCGCGTCGGGGTTCCAGATTCCCATCTCGTTCAGAAGTGTCGCTGCCATGGCCCTGAAGCCATGCGCAGTCATTTGCTCCTGTCCGTAGCCCATCCGGCGTAAGGCTAGCGTGATGGTGTTCTCCGACATCGGTCGTTTCCAAGTGTGGCATGCTGGAAAGACGTACGGCCTGTGACTGGTCAGCGGACGAACCTTGTCGAGCAACTCGAGCACCTGGCTGGAGAGAGGCACCTGGTGAGGCCAGCGCATCTTCATCTTTTCGGCCGGGATCGACCAGATTGCTCGCTCGAAGTCGAAT
>JBHYGP010000480.1:0-2140 GCA_051858935.1 Sphingomonas sp. | reverse complement strand
CGTGTATCAGTCGCCGATCAAGCCGCTTCCGGCAGCTGCCATCGCGTCGCTGGTACGTCGCAACGACGATTGGGACGAATTCTGATCCCCGAGCCGCCCGGTGGCTTCTTCCCGGACGGTTTCATGACTGCGGCGGTGCCCTCACGGGTGCCGCCGCTTTTCTGTGTGCCGGGGTGACGAGGGCTCGATGCTCGATAATCCTCCCCCTGGCGGGCGAGGATCAATGATCGTTACCCGCGTGCGAGCAGCAGCAGGTCGCTATCGGCGGGCGTATCGGACACGCCGGCCATTGCGGCGTCGAGTGCGGCCGGATTGACCGCGCCGGTCGGCGAGGCCAGCGTGCCGAGCGCTTCGCCAGCCTTTGTCCCGCGCAATGCGGGCAGATAGCGTGCGCGTAGTGCGGCAAGACCGGGCTCATCACCCAGCATCACCAGTGCTACTGCCTGACGCAGCACCGCGCCCTTGCGCGCCGGTGCCAGCCCGGCGCGGTTCGCTTCTGCGAAGCGTTTCCAGTCACGCGCCTGCCACAGCATTTCAGCGCGCAGGTCTGCAGCGCTTTCGATCTGGTCGAGCATCGCCAGCGCATCCTCGCGCCGACCCATGCGCCAGGTCGCGATCACCTGCATCCGCCGCCGGTCTTCGGCGATGGGCGCAGGATAGGTCGGGCCGTCGCTGCGACGCAGGATTTCGAGCACGCGGTCGGGCTTGTCGGCAAGCAGCAGAAGGCGCGCAATGCGTACCGACAACGGCCCCTTGGCGATGTCGATCGCGCGATTCTGCATCTGGTGCTGCAGCAATTCGGCGGCGCGGACGTTCAGCCCGGCGGCGGAGAGCCGGTCGGCGAGGTTGCTGACCAGCTGGTCGCCCTGCGCACCGGTTGGCGACAGGTCGCGATATTCCCAGAACAGCCCCGCCGCCTGCGCGATCGGACGCTTGGGATCGTTGACCAATGCCAGAAGGCCAGTCTGGATCCGAGTCAGCGTCGCGCCGGTCTGAGGGCCCAGATCGAAATGACGGAACAGCGTTGCGGATGCGATCAGCGCCATCACAGGGTCATGCGCGCGCTCGGCAATCTGCCACTTGAGTTCGAGCGCCGCGCGCTCGACCTCGCCCCCGCGCCAGCGAAAGGTGAGGGCGTCGAGCCGCTTGATCGCAGCAACCGGCTTCAGCGTCCCGCGCGCAAGTCCGTCGCGGACGAGCGCCAGCTCGGCGGCGGCGCGTTCGGCGGCGGTGCCCGACAGCATCACCCGATCGAGCCGCAGCTTGCCCGCGTCATGCTGTCCGGTCGCGATCAGCGCTATGCCGCGCTGCAGATTGGCGGCCGCGTTCTGGTCGGGAAGCGCTGCGAGGAACTTGAGCGCCCGACCATGGTGGCCCGACCGGATCAGTCCGGTGGCGGTGTCGAGCAGCAACGTCGCGCGCTCCGCACCGTGCTGCGCCAGCATCGCCGGCACTGCGCATTTCAGCAGCGCACTGCCCGCCGCGCCGTCGATCTCGACGCCGGCGCGGATCCGCCAGGCACAGGCCTCGGGATCGGCGATCAGCTCGGGGGCGTTGAACCAGGTCAGCGCCGCCGTGCCGCGGTCCATCAGCACATTCGCCTTGCCGATCGCCAGCCGCCAGGCCGGAACCATCTCCAACGCAGTGTCGTCGCGCTGCATCGTTTCGAGCACGCCCAGCGCCTCTGCGCCGCGCCGGTCGGCGAGTAGCGCGGTCGCCAGCTTCCAGCGCGCGGCCTGACGCGTCTCGGCAGTGCTGCGCGCGATCAGCGACCAGGCGAGCGGGATGTCGGCCGCCGGACGCGCGCCGGGTGCGGCGCGCGGCATTTCGGCGAGGTGCGCGGCGAAGGGGGGGGGCTTGGCAACTGCACCGGCGGGCGCGGCTGCAGGCTTTGCGGCAACCGCCGCCGCAGGGGCCGCAGGTTTCGGGTCGCCAGCCGCAACGGCGGCACTTGCGGTTCCGGCGAGCAGCAGCGTCGCGAGCAGGCGCGCGGAGCGGTTCATGCGCGGAGCACCAGCCACGCCTGCACGGCACCGCCGATCAGCGCGGCGCACAGGAACAGGATCGAAATCGTGGCGCGACCCAGACCGGGCTGGGCGTCAGCGGCGCGCGCCGCCTTTCGGCGCGGCACCGGTCCGGC
>JBHYGP010000479.1:0-10171 GCA_051858935.1 Sphingomonas sp. | reverse complement strand
CGCGGGCGCGACAGGGTCAGGGGCTTGATCGGATTCCGATGCCTGGCGCTGAACTGCTGCGGTCAGGCTGAAAACTGGATGCCCCGTGTGGATTCGAACCACAATTAACGGAGTCAGAGTCCGTGGTCTTACCATTAGACGACAGGGCATCGCGCTTGGAGGGCGCGCATTTATGCGGGCTTGCGGCGCGGGTCAATAGGTAACGTCACGGGGGTCGCCGGGCCGCCGCTTGCCTGCTTCAGGTCCTTGCGCTAGCTTGGCCTCCAAGCACCGGCGGCCCGTCTCGGCCGTGACGGAAGAACATAAGTGAGTAGTTACATGGGGGATGGCTCCGCCAGGATGCCGCGCCCGCCGGCCAAGAAACCGGCCCGCCCGGCCCCAGTACCGGCCCCGCCAACGGGGCGTGCGCGCTGGCCCGAGGCGCGCCATTATGCCGCGCTGGACCTGGGTACCAATAATTGCCGGTTGCTGATCGCGCGCCCGACCGGCGGTGGCTTTACCGTGGTCGACGCATTTTCGCGGATCGTCCGGCTGGGCGAGGGGCTGGCGTCGAGCGGTCGATTGTCCGACGCGGCGATCGAGCGGACGATCGCCGCGCTGCGCATCTGCGCCGACAAGCTGCGCCGTCGTAATGTCGCTTTGTCACGCTCGGTGGCGACCGAGGCGTGCCGCCAGGCTGCGAACGGGCCTGAGTTCATCCAGCGCGTCTATCGCGAGACGGGAATCGTGCTCGACATCATCACGGCCGAGGAAGAGGCGCGGCTGGCCGTGCTCGGCTGTCACGCGCTGCTCGAACCCGGCGATGGCCCGGCTCTGGTGTTCGATATCGGTGGCGGATCGACCGAGCTGGTGGTGGTCGATTCGACTGGCGATCATCCCCGCATTCTCGACTGGCACAGCGCGCCTTGGGGCGTGGTGTCGCTGACCGAGGCGCGCGGTCTGACCGGCGATCACGATGCCGAGACCCGCGCTGCCGGCTATGCGCGGATGCGCGCTGCGGTGGAGGAGGCGTTCGCGCCGTTCGTCGCACGGCTTTCGAAGATTAGCGGGACGCCCCGTTTGTTGGGCACCAGCGGCACGGTGACGACGCTGGCCAGCGTGCATCTTGGCCTGCCATCCTATGATCGCAACGCGGTCGATGGACTGATCGTACCGTCTGCCTCTATGCGTGCGGTCAGTCGGCGCATCGCGGAACTCGATCTTGCGGGCCGGTCGGCGATTCCGTGTATCGGGGCGGAGCGTGCCGACCTCGTCGTGGCGGGGTGCGCGATATTGGAGACGATCATGGACATCTGGCCCGCCGAACGGCTCGGCATCGCCGATCGCGGCATCCGCGAGGGCATTCTTCGCCGCCTGATCGACGGGCGCACGCTGTGAGCCGTGGCGGAAGTCGCGGTCATACGCGGGTGCGCACCGCGCGCGGGCGGACCACGCAATCGGTGCGCTGGCTCGAACGCCAGCTCAACGACCCTTATGTGAAGCGGGCGAAGGCTGAGGGCTATCGCAGCCGCGCCGCCTACAAGCTGATCGAGCTCGACGAGAAGTTCGACATGCTGAAGGGCGCGAAGCGCGTCGTCGATCTCGGCATCGCGCCGGGGGGCTGGGCTCAGGTGATCCGCCGCAATCTGCCCAAGGCCGCCGTGGTGGGCATCGACCTGTTGCCGGTTGACCCGATCGAGGGCGTCACGATTTTCCAGATGGATTTCACCGACGATGCCGCCCCGGATTTACTGATCGAGGCGCTGGGCGGCGCGCCCGACCTCATCATGTCGGACATGGCGGCAAACACCGTCGGCCATGCCCAGACCGATGCGCTGCGCACCATGGGGCTGGTCGAGACCGCGCTCGACTTCGCGATCCAGAACCTTGCGCCCGGTGGGGTATTCGTCTCGAAGGTGTTCGCCGGCGGTGCGGACAGCGGGCTGGTCGCCGAGATGAAGCGCAATTTCACCAGCGTGAAGCACGCCAAGCCGCCGTCGAGCCGCAAGGGATCGGTCGAGTGGTTTGTGGTGGCGCAGGGGTTCAAGGGGCGCAGCGAAGCGGCTGACGAGGCGGATTAGCAATTATCCTCCCCCGCCAGGGGGAGGTGGCACGCGCAGCGTGACGGAGGGGGAGGAAGGGTAGGCGCAAGAGGCGACAGGACAAGGTCGTCCTCCCCCTCCGTCGCCTTCGGCGCCACCTCCCCCTGGCGGGGGAGGATATTTCTAAGGCACTTCTTCGCCCGGTTCGGTACCCCAGATGCGGTTCTGTTCGACATAGCCGCCACGTCCGCGGACATCGAGCCAGCACCAGCCGCGACGGCACTTGCTGATCTTGCCCACCACGCCCGGTGCCGCGCGCCAGTTGACCCGCGCGCCGAAGCGCGGCTCGTCGCGCATTTCCAGCACCGATCCGACGACGATCGCGGTACGCTGGCTTGAGAGCAGCGATACCAGCATCCACCCTTGCGTGCCGTCGGGGTCCTCGACCTTGCGCCAGTCGTTGTAGACCTCGATCACCTTGATCGGCAGGTCGGCGCGGACATAGAGCCAGCTTGAGGGGTAATTGCGGCCCGGCCCGGTGCGCATCCGCGCCTTGCCCGCCGCGATCGACGCGAAATAGGGCGGCTTGCGCTGCTGCGCCCAGGCGTCGCCGATCGCGCACACGCCGAGCGCGAGCGTCACCAGCGCCGCCAGAACCACACGCAACTGCATCGAATCCCCCAAAGTTCGGATGAAAGCGATCTTAGAGGGCGCGATGCGTCCGCATCAACCGTTGACGTGCGCGCGTCACGGGGCCAAGCGATCCGGCATGGCACAGCCGCGCGTATCCCGGCCCCGCGTGATCATCACCCGCAAGCTCCCCGACGCGGTCGAGCAGCGGATGGTCGAGCTGTTCGACACGACCCTCAATCCCGTCGAGGAAGGCATGGACCGCGCCGCGCTGATCGATGCGGTGCAGGATTGCGACGTGCTGGTCCCGAGTGTCACCGACACGATCGACGCCGATCTGATTGCGGCGGCGGGCGAGCGGTTGAAGCTGATCGCCAATTTCGGCGCGGGGGTGAACCATATCGACCTGCGCGCCGCCCGTGCGCGGGGAATCGTCGTCACGAACACGCCGGGCGTGCTGACCGAAGACACCGCCGACATGACGATGGCGCTGATCCTCACGGTGCCGCGCCGGCTGGCGGAGGGGGAGAAATTGGTCCGATCCGGCCAGTGGAAGGGCTGGTCGCCGGGCGGGATGCTGGGCCATCGCATCGGTCGCAAGACGCTGGGCATCGTCGGCATGGGCCGGATCGGCCAGGCTGTGGCGCGGCGGGCCAGGGCGTTCGGCCTGTCGATCCACTACCACAACCGCCATCGCCTGCCCGAGCAGATTGAGACGGAGCTGGGAGCGACGTGGCACGCCAATCTCGATGCGATGCTGGGCGCGATCGACATTTTGACGATCCACACGCCGCTCAACGACGCCAGCCGCGACCTGATCGACGCACGGCGGATCGGGTTGCTGGGCAGCCACGTCTACCTCATCAATGCCTCGCGCGGCGGGATCGTCGATGAAGCGGCGCTGGTCGACGCGCTTGAGGGCGGGCGGCTCGCCGGGGCAGGGCTGGACGTGTGGCGGTTCGAGCCGCACATTGATCCGCGCTTGCTGGCGCTGCCCAATGTCGTGATGACGCCGCATATGGGCTCCGCGACGTTTGAGGGGCGGCAGGCGACGGGTGAAAAGGTGATCGCCAACATAAGGTTTTGGGCCGACGGCCACCGTCCGCCCGATCAGGTTCTGGAAGGATGGATGTGATGACGATGCCGCGCTTTCATTTGGCGATTCCGGTCGACGATCTGGAGGCGGGGCGTGCCTTCTATGGCGACTTGCTCGGCTGTCCGCAGGGGCGCGAGGATCCCGATCACTGGATCGATTTCGACCTGCGCGGGCATCAGCTGGTGCTGCACAAGGGCGAGGGCGCGGGGGTCCGGCTGCGCAACGCGGTCGATGGCGACGCGGTGCCGGTGCCGCATTTCGGCCTCGTGCTCGACTGGGACGAATGGCACGCGCTGGCTGATCGACTGAAGGCGGCGGGGACGGAGTTCGTGATTCAGCCGCATATCCGCTTTGCGGGTCTGCCCGGCGAGCAGGCGACGATGTTCTTCTTCGACCCCGCCGGAAATGCGCTGGAGTTCAAGGCGTTCAAGGATATCGGGCAGCTGTTCGCGGTTTAATCCGCCGCGCCTGCCTCCTTTGCCGCGCGCCGCTTTTTCAGCGCGCGGGCGATCAGGATGCTGCCGAGAATGAACCCGCCCGGTGCGAGCAGGACCGTCGCTGCGATGGCGGCGTTGCGGGCGGTGTTCGACTTGGGGGCTTCGTCAGACAGTGAAGCTCTCGCCGCAGCCGCAGGCGCCCTTGGCATTCGGATTGTTGAAAACGAAGCCGGCGGTGAAATCGTCCTCGACCCAGTCCATCGTCGATCCGATCAGGTAGAGCACCGACCCGCCATCGACGAACAGGGTGCCGCCCGGCGTGTCGATCCGCTCGTCCATCGGGTTGGCGGCGGTGACATAGTCGACCGAGTAAGCCAGGCCCGAACAGCCGCGGCGCGGGGTGGACAGCTTGACGCCGATCGCACCCTCGGGGGCACGCGACATCAGGTCGGCGATGCGCGCTTCTGATGCGGGGGTCAGCAGGATCGCCGCGGGGCGGGCGCGGGTTTTGACTTCGGTCATCACAGCATCCCCAGTTCGAGCCGGGCTTCGTCGCTCATCTTGGCCGGATCCCAGGGCGGATCCCACACCAGATTGACCTCGGCATGGCCAACGCCCGGGACCGCGCCGACGCGCAGTTCGACCTCGGCCGGCATCGATTCGGCGACCGGGCAGTGCGGGGTGGTGAGGGTCATCGTCACCACGGCATGGCCGGCATCTGTGACCTCGACATTGTAGATCAGGCCGAGGTCGTAGATGTTGACGGGGATTTCGGGGTCGAAAATGTCCTTCAAGGCGTCGATGATCGCTTCATAGGTAGCGCCTCCGGGTTCTCCATTGGGGACATCCGTGGGTTTCTGAGACAAAAAGCCTTCGAGATAGTCGCGCTTGCGTTCGAACGTCTCCCGCGCATCTTCCACGCGTGCGCGCGGCGGCGCGGCGACGGCGTCCACTTCCTCGACTTCAATCCTGCGTTCTTCGTTCATCCGAAGATCCTCGTCACTCGTTCAATTCCCTTGACCAGCGCGGCGATGTCGGCTGCGCCACTATAAACCCCGAAGCTCGCCCGCGCGGTGGCGGAGACGCCCAAGCTGTCCATCAGCGGCTGGGCGCAATGATGCCCGGCGCGGATCGCGACATTGCCCTCGTCCAAGATGGTGGCGACGTCGTGCGGATGCACCCCCTCCACGACGAAACTGACGATTCCGGCGCTGTCGTCAGGGCCGAGCAGCCGCACGCTGTTGAGGCCGGACAGCGCGTCGCGGGCCTGTTTCACCAGCGCGCTTTCATGCGCGTGGATGCGGTCGAGGCCGATGCCGTCGACATAGTCGATCGCGGCGTGGAGGCCGGTGACGCCGATGATGTGCGGGGTTCCCGCCTCGAACCGGCCCGGCGCGGGGGCATAGGTCGTCTTCTCGAACGTCACCCGGTCGATCATTGCCCCGCCACCCTGCCACGGCGGCATCGCGTCGAGCAATTCGTGACGGCCCCACAGCACGCCGATGCCGGTCGGGCCGTAGAGTTTGTGGCCGGAGAAAACGTAAAAGTCGCAGCCAAGTTCGGCGACGTCGACCGGCAGGCGCGGCACCGCCTGACATCCGTCGATCAGGATTTTCGCGCCGACGCCATGGGCGAGCTGCGTCGCGCGCTTCACGTCGAGCACCGATCCGAGGACGTTGGAGACATGGGCGAGCGCGACCAGCTTGTGCGCCGGGGTCAGCATCGCGGCCATCGCGTCGAGGTCGATACGGTGGTCGGCGGTCAGCGGCACCACGTCGATGACTGCGCCGGTGCGCTCCGCCGCCAGCTGCCACGGCACGATGTTGCTGTGATGCTCGAGCTGGCTGAGCAGGATGCGGTCGCCGGGCTGAAGGTTCGGGATCGCCCAGCTTTGCGCGACGAGGTTGATGCCCTCGGTCGCACCGCGCACGAGCACCACCTCATCCTCACGCCCACCGATGAAGGCAGCGACGCGGCGGCGGGCGGCTTCATAGGCAAGGGTCATGTCGGCCGAGCGCTGGTAGACGCCGCGATGGACGGTGGCGTAGTCCTGCGCATAGCCGCGCGTGATCGCGTCGATCACCGGCTGCGGCTTTTGCGAGGTCGCGGCGGTGTCGAGATAGGCCCAGCCCGCCGGGATCGCCGGGAAGTCGGCGAGGACGTCGAGCGGGGCGGTGGCGGTGAGGGTGCTCACAACGCCGCCTCCAGCCACTTGTCGGCATCCGCTGCAAACACCTCCCGCACCGCCTCATCGCCGATCCGGTCGATCGCGTCGGCGACGAAGGCGCGGGTGAGCAGCGCCTTGGCCTGTGCCTCGGGAATGCCGCGCGACTGCATGTAGAACAGCGCCTTTGAGTCCAGCTCGCCGACCGTCGCGCCGTGCGCGCACTTTACGTCGTCGGCGAAGATCTCGAGTTCGGGCTTCAAATTCACCGTCGCGGTGCGCTTGAGCAGCAGGCCGCGCAGCGATTGCTCGCCATCGGTCTTCTGCGCATCGCGGCGGACTGCGGCGCGTGAGGCGATGCTGGCGGTCGAGGTGTCGGCGGCGACTGCGCGCCAGATCTGGCGGCTGGTCCCTTCGGGCGCGGCGTGATCGGCGACGGTCGCGGCATCGGCCTTCTCGTTACCACGGGTGAGCAGCGCGCCGCCCGCCTCGCCAAACGCACCCTCGCCGGTCAGCGTCAGCCGCGCCTCGACCCGCGCGGTGCGGCAGCCGGTGACCAGAGCGGTGCTGACGAAGCTCGCCGCCTTGCCGACGGTCGCATTGGCATAGTCGGTGTGTGCGCCGTCGTCCTTGAGGACGCGGACCGCGCGCATCAGTCGCGCGCCTTCGGCCAGCTCGACCCACAGGTTCGCGTTGCTCCAGCCGGGGCCGATATGGGTTTCGACCAGCGATGCGACGGCATCGGCCATCATGACGATCTTGTTCGACAGATGCGCAACGCCGCCGGTGGTGGCATGGATCACCTGAATCGGGCCATCGAGCGCGGCCTGCGACTTGAGGACGAGGACATAGCCCGTCTGCGCCTTAGTGCAGGCCGCCTCGCTATAGGAATTGGCGCGGGTCATGACCGGCGCGGCGGAAATCTCCACCGGACCGGGCGCGCTCGCCTCGGCGACGAACGCGCCATCGACGAACAGCAGTCGCGGGCCGGGCAGGTCGATCCACAGATGCGCGACATCGGGCGCGGCACCGCGCGGGGTGGCGGCCAGCGCGTCGAGCGGTGCGGCATCGAACCAGCGCCAATCCTCCGCAATCGGCGCGTCGAGAACGAGGCCCTGGGTCACTTTGCACCCCGCTTTGCGCGCTTGCGCAGTTCGGCGATCAGCCCCGGCTTGGTCTTCGCGACACAGGCGTTGATCGCCGCGTCGCCGGACTTGCCCTTCTGGACACATTTCGTCGTCGCGCGGCACAGTCGTTCATCGAGCTTGGGATAGCCGGTGCTGCCGGTCAGCCCGCAATGCCAGCGGCCCTTCGGGTCGCGCCCGACATTCACCGTCACGCTTTGCAGCCGCTGGCCGACGATCACGATTTCCGCTTCGGTCATCGGGTCGAGCGGCGGCTCCTGCGCGGCTGCGGAGATCAGGGCGAGCGTAGTCAGGATCACGCGGCCACCTGCGCATAGCCCTCACGCTCCAGTTCGAGCGCGAGTTCGGGGCCGCCGGTCTTTACGATGCGGCCATCGGCGAGGATGTGGACGAAGTCCGGCTTCACATAGTCGAGCAGCCGCTGATAATGGGTGATCAGCAGCACCGCCTTGTCGGGCGCGCGCATGATGCGGTTGATGCCGTCGCCGACGATGCGCAGCGCGTCGATGTCGAGGCCGGAATCGGTTTCGTCGAGGATCGCGAGGCGTGGGGCGAGGATGCCCATCTGAACCATCTCGTTGCGCTTTTTCTCGCCGCCGGAAAAGCCGACATTGACCGGGCGCTTGAGCATCTCCGCATCCATTTCCAGCGCGGCAGCCTGGGCGCGGGCGAGTTTCAGGAACTCGGCGCCCGACAGCGGGGCCTCGTCGCGCGCGCGGCGCTGGCTGTTGAGGCTCTCGCGCAGGAACTGGACGTTCGACACGCCGGGGATTTCGACCGGATACTGGAAGCCGAGGAACAGGCCGGCGGCGGCGCGTTCGTGCGGTTCGAGTTCGAGCAGGTCGGTGCCGTTGAAGGTCACGCTCCCCTCGGTCACCTCGTAACCGGGGCGGCCGCCAAGGACATAGCCGAGCGTCGATTTGCCCGCCCCGTTCGGGCCCATGATCGCATGCACCTCGCCCGCATTGAGGCTGAGGGTCAGGCCCTTGAGGATCGGCTTGCCGTCGATTTCGGCGTGGAGATTTTCAATCTGGAGCATTGGATGGTTCACTTGTCTTGATAGCTGCAACTTCTGCGGCCAATTCGCGGTCCATGATCGCCAATCGCGCCGCTACCTTTGCGTAGGCCGGCTCTGGATGCCCCGCATCAAACGCGTCAGCCGTTTTTTCCATGTCGTCTGCGGACATTTCCAGTGCAGCAGCGACTCTCAAGTTCTGGCACGGACCGTTCTTGGAATGCGGATGGATTGAAGCGCGGGCGTTCTCGGACGTTGCCTCACGGACCTTTGCGAGCACGCACTGGCGGTACTCTTCAAAGGCAACACGATCCGATTCCAGTACGACTGGTGCGACCTGGAGAAGGAGAGGCAATAGCATCACCGCGGCTCCTCCTGCTTCATCGTGCCCAGGGTGATCGCAGGGGTGCTGCTTTCGTCCTTGGGCGGGGGCGGGAGTTTGCCGAGGCGGTTGGGGTCTTCGTCTGGCTTGCCCGCGACGACCGGGCCGACGGCGGGGGTCTTGGGCGGTTCGGGCTTGAGCGAGACGCCGAGGCCCAGCTTCGGCTCAGGCGTCGGCAGGATCTTGGGCGCGACCGCGGTCAGGCCGGCGCCGGTGCCGCCGCAATATTCCTGCCCCTTGGTCGAGGTTACGCAATCGGGCAGCGCGGTGCAGGCGGCGTTGTCGATCCGGTCGCTGCCCGAGGATTTGAACACGCGGCAGTTGATCAGGCGGCCATCGATCGCGCGGTCGAACACGAGCGCGACGCGACCGATTTGGGCGGTGACGACCACCTCCTCATATTCGGGTTCGGGCGCGGCGGCCGTCGCGGCAGTTTGCGGGGCGACTGCAAAAAGGGCGGCGGCGAGAATCATGACGCGCGCGTCCACCCAAATACACCGTCACCCTGCACTTGGCTCAGGGTCCACCCTTCCACAGGCGACTGAGCCGCTTGTGGCGCGGTGGATGCTGAAACAAGTTCAGCATGGCGGTGGGAAATGGGGTTGGCGGTCGGGAACATCACCCCACCGACCCTTCCAGCGAAATCCCGAGCAGCTTCTGTGCCTCGACCGCAAATTCCATCGGAAGCTGCTGCAGCACCTCCTTCGCAAAACCGTTGACGATCAGCGCGACGGCCGCCTCCTGATCCAGCCCGCGCTGCATCGCGTAGAACAGCTGGTCTTCGCTGATCTTGCTGGTCGTCGCCTCATGCTCGATCTGCGCGCTGGGGTTGCGCACTTCGATATAGGGCACGGTGTGTGCGCCGCATTCGGAGCCGAGCAGCAGGCTGTCGCACTGGGTGAAGTTGCGCACGCCCTCCGCGCCCGGCGCGACGCGGACGAGGCCGCGATAGGTGTTGTTCGACCGGCCCGCGCTGATCCCCTTGGAGATGATCGTCGAGCGCGATCCCTTGCCATTGTGGATCATCTTGGTGCCGGTATCGGCCTGCTGGCGGTTGTTGGTGACCGCGACCGAGTAGAATTCGCCGACGCTGTTTTCGCCGTTGAGCACGCAGGACGGGTATTTCCAGGTGATCGCGCTGCCGGTTTCGACCTGGGTCCAGCTGACCTTGGAGTTGCGGCCCTGAAACAAAGCGCGCTTGGTCACGAAATTGTAGATGCAGCCCTTTCCATTCTCGTCGCCCGGATACCAGTTATTGACCGTGATGTATTTGATATCGGC
>JBHYGP010000478.1:0-2143 GCA_051858935.1 Sphingomonas sp. | reverse complement strand
GATGGGCTGGGGCGCGATCCGCGTGTGGAACGACGACGAGATCGGGCCGAACAGCGGCTTTCCGGCCCACCCGCACGCAGACATGGAGATCATCACCTATGTCCGCACCGGCGCGATCACCCATCAGGATTCGATGGGCAATCAGGGCCGGACCGGCGCGGGCGACGTCCAGGTGATGAGCGCCGGCACCGGTGTTCGCCACGCCGAATATAATCTGGAGCCGGTCACCACGACCTTGTTCCAGATCTGGATCGAACCGCGCGAAGGCGGCGGCGCACCGAGCTGGGGCGCCAAGCCGTTCCCCAAGGGCGAGCGTTCGGGGAAGTTCGTGACGCTGGCGAGCGGCTTTGCCGAGGACAGCGATGCGCTGCCGATCCGGGCCGATGCCCGGGTGCTGGGCGCGACGTTGAAGGCTGGCGAGAGCGTGACGCATAGCGTGAGCGCGGGGCGACATGCCTATCTCGTCCCAGCGGTGGGCCGCATCGAGATTGACGGAACCCCGTTCAATGCCCGCGACGGCGCTGCGCTGAGTGGCGGCCAGGCGGTGACGATTACCGCGATCGAGGACGCCGAAATCGTCCTGGTCGATTCGGACTGACAGCCCCCCCGGAGCGGTCCGCAACCTCCCCCTCCCAAGGCGGGCCGCTCCACCCTTCATCATTGCCAAACAAGGAGACACGCCATGACCAAGGTTCTGGTGCTTTATTACTCGTCCTACGGCCATATCGAGGCGATGGCGGAAGCGATCGCTGAAGGTGCGCGTTCGGCCGGGGCAACCGTCGATATTCGCCGCGTCCCCGAAACCGCACCCGAGGCGGTGGTCAAGGCCGCCGGCTTCAAGGCCGACAGCGCCCACCCGCTGATCGACGGCCCCGACGCGCTGAAGGACTATGACGCGATCATCGTGGGATCGCCGACCCGGTTCGGCCGGATGGCGAGCCAGATGGCAAGCTTCTGGGATACGGCCGGCGGCGTCTGGTATCAGGGCGCGCTGCACGGCAAGGTCGGCGGTGCGTTCACGTCGAGCGCGACCCAGCATGGCGGCAACGAGACGACCCTGTTCAGCATCATCACCAACCTGCTGCACTTCGGCCTGACCATCGTCGGCCTGGACTATGGCCATGCCGACCAGCAGAAGATCGATGAAGTGCTGGGCGGCGCACCCTATGGCGCGACCACCGTCGCGGGCGGCGACGGCAGCCGCATGCCGAGCGAGATCGACCTCAACGGCGCACGCTATCAGGGCAAGCGCATCGCCGAAGTCGCGGCAAAGCTGGCCGCCTGACATGGCACGCGCCGTGCAACCCGCATTGTTCGTGTCGCACGGTTCGCCGATGATCATGTTCGAACCCAGCCCGGCGCGGGAGTTCCTCGCGGGGCTGGGTTCGCATGTGGAGCGCCCTGACGCGATCCTGATGATCTCTGCCCATCACGACATGGCAGAGGCGGTTGTGACGTCGGGCAGCGACCTGCAGACGATCCATGATTTCGGCGGCTTTCCGCAGAAATTGTTCGACCTGCGCTATCCGGCCAAGGGTGATCCGGCGCTGGCGGAGGAGGTCGCGCGATTGGTCGCGGGCGCGGGGCATCGCGTGTTCCTCGACCCCGCACGCGGCCTCGATCATGGCGCCTGGGTGCCGCTGATGCTGGGCTGGCCCGACGCCGATATCCCGGTGGTGCAGCTGTCGATCAGCAGCGCACATCCGCCGCAATGGCATCACCGTATCGGCCAGGCGATCGCGCCGCTGCGGCAGCGCAACGTGCTGATCATCGGGTCGGGCAGCCTGACGCACAATCTGCGCGCGATCTTTGTCGAAGAGCGCAATCACGATGCCGCCGTGCCCGAATGGGTGGCGGGGTTCGCCGACTGGATGAAGGAGCGGTTCGACGCCGGGGACACCGACGCGGTGCTCCATGCGGTCGAGCGCGGCCCGCATGGGCGAGCGAACCATCCGACGATGGACCATATCCTGCCGCTGTTCACCGCGATGGGGGCAGGGGACGGGCCGGCACAGCGGCTGCACCACAGCTATACCTACGGCGTGCTGGCGATGGACGCCTATCGCTTCGGCTAGGACTGGCGCCGCTGGCCGCGCGGTGGCAAGGCGTGCCGATGATCCAGGATCACGTACTGTTCATTGAC
>JBHYGP010000477.1:0-2146 GCA_051858935.1 Sphingomonas sp. | reverse complement strand
AACGTGATCTCGGGATTGGCGAACGCGATTCCCAAACTCGCCAGCGCAATGCCGGGCCGCCGACAGCGCAGTGCGAGGTAGAGCGCCGGAAACCACAGATAATACCAGAATTCGAACGCCAGGCTCCACAGCGGCCCGTTGCTGCCAAAGGGCGGGACGATCAGATGCTGAAGGAACAGCAGATTTCCGATCAGCGCTTGGCCGGTCAGCGATTGCGACAGATCCTGCGTGAACACCCACGCCCCGGTCAGGCCGCGATGCGTTGGCAGGTCCAGCACATGATAGCCGATCCAGTCGACCACTCCACCGAGCATCAACGCGGGAACGAGGACGATCCCCAGCCGCGCGACCCGGTCGATCAGATAATCGTCCCAGCGCCAGCCCCGCTCCGCCCGCGCCGAAACGCTGCGCGCGATCCAGTAGCCGCTGAGCACGAAGAACAGGATCACCGCCGAATGCGCGAACCCCGCAAGAAAATAGCTGGCGTTGACCAGCAGCGCGGCGGTCGGCCGGTAATCCTCGACCAACAGGCCCCACAGATGCCCAAACGCGACGGTCAGCGCGAGCGCCGCGCGCATCGCGTCCATGTGGACCCACGCAGTCGGCGGCGCGCTGGACGGGGTCAGCCGCGCACCCGCTCGGCCAGCGCCTGCGCGCCCGCAGGTGCGCGAACCTTGCCGCCGTGGATGAGGAAGACGAACGTCTCGCGGGGCAAGGCAGGCGGGTCGCGCTCCTCGACATAAGGCAGCCCCTCGGGACGCCCACCCGAAGCCCAGCAGCGCGCGGCATCGGCCCAACGATCCAGCTCAGCCTCGGGATAGCAGAGCGGATTGGCGTCCTCCCCCGATTCGAGCCGGGCATAGACGAAATCGCCGGTCACATCGGCGATCGCGGGATATTCGGGCGCATGCGCATAGACGATCGCCACGCCCGCATCGCGGCACAGCGCGACGAACTCGGGCACCGCGAAGCTTTCATGCCGCACCTGCACCGCGTGGCGCAGCTTCACCCCGTCATGGCTGGCGGGAAGCAGCTTTAGAAACGCGCCGAAATCCGCCGCGTCGAACTTCTTGGTCGCCATGAACTGCCACAGGATCGGACCCAGACGATCGCCCAGCTCGATGATGCCCTGCCCGACGAACTTCGCGACCGAATCGCCCGCCTCCGCCAGCACTTTGCGGTTGGTGCAATAGCGCGACGCCTTCACCGCAAACACGAATCCATCCGGCACACTCGCCGCCCACCCGGCAAAGGTCGCGGGCTTGAAGCCGGAATAATAGGTGCCGTTGATCTCGATCGCGCCGAGCTGGCAGCTGGCGAACTCCAGCTCCTTCTTCTGCGCCAGACCTTCGGGATAGAAGGTCCCGCGCCAGGGCTCGAAGGTCCAGCCGCCGATGCCGGTGCGAATGGGTGCGTGCGTCATGCCGCGTGCTTAGCGCGCCGCGACACCGCCGCGCATCACGAAATACGCGTCCAGGTCTGCGATTTGCAGATAAAGCCGAGCACGCACCCCTTGCCGATCATCGAATCGCCCTCGATCCGCATCTGGCCGCTGAAGGTGCGGTTCATGTCGGGCACGAACACCCGGCCCTTGTACTTGCCCGGTGCCACCTCATGAAATTCGCGGAACAGGTTCGCGCCGACCAGCTTCTCGGTCCCGCCCTTGCGCGCGTCGGCCTTGGCCTTGTCGCTCGCCCAGATCACCGTGCCGCACACCCGCTCGCCACAGGGCATGATGCGGATATGCACGCTGTTGCCGGGATTGCGCCACTCGCTGGACACGAGCTGCGCCGCGCCCTTGCCAGCGCCGCTCGCCGCGCTCAGCGGCGCGCCAAGCATCGCCAGCCCGGCCATCGCCATCATCCATGCCCGCGGACGCGCCGTGCGCCGCACCGGTCCCTCGATCGTCATGGTCTTAAACTCCTGTCTGTCCATTGGAGTCGCACATGCTCGTGCGCCGAACTCCTGTTTAAACAGACAATTAGGAACGCGGACCGGCGAGAAAAGGGCCGGAAGGGGGCAATGCGCGGAACGCAGCGTTCGCGAAAGCGAGCCAAAGGACATATGAAAAATGGAGTCGCCACCGCATGGCGACTGGAGCGGGCGAAGGGATTCGAACCCTCGACCCCAACCTTGGCAAGGTTGT
>JBHYGP010000476.1:0-2148 GCA_051858935.1 Sphingomonas sp. | reverse complement strand
GACCGCCGCCCGACGCTGCAGCCCGCTGCAGCATGAGACTTGCGATGCTCCGCCCCTGCCTGAGCGCCATTGCCGCGCTCCTCGCCATCTCGTCGGCCACCGCGCAGGGGCCGCCGCGCTTCCGCTACGACGTGATCGCAGCACCCCTCCAGCCCGGCGCGGTCACGCTGCCCACCGCGCCCAAGGATGCGGCGGACCGCGAGCAATGGATGACGCAGAACGGGTCGATCGGGGTGCGCAACGTCTCGCACGCCACGCTGACCCCGGTGCTGCCCGCCGGCCCCTCGACCGGCGCCGCCGTGATCGTGGCGCCCGGCGGCGGGTTCCTGGGCCTGTCGATGGATGCCGAGGGGTGGCAGGTCGCGCGCTGGCTCGCCAACCACGGCATCGCCGCCTTCGTCCTCAAATACCGCGTGCTGCCCACCCCGCGCGACAATGCGGAGTGGCAGGACAAGTTCAACCGGATGATCGGGGGGGAGACGGTCGGCTTCGCGCCGCCCAAGGATACCCCGCCCGAAGCGCTGGCCGACGGCCTCGCCGCGCTGGCGCATGTCCGCGACAACGCCGCGCGCTATGGCGTGGACCCGAAGCGGATCGGGTTCATGGGCTTTTCCGCCGGTGGCTTCCTAACCCGGTCCGTGATCGAAAAAGGCGGCGCGGCGATGCCCGCCTTTGCCGCGCCAATCTATCCCAACATTGCGGCGATGACCGTACCCGCAAACGCACCGCCGATGTTCGTCACGATCGCGGCGGACGATTTCCTGCTGACCCGCGAAACCGGCCTGCCGCTGCTCGACAGCTATCGCGCTGCGGGCAAGCCGATCGAATTCCATTTGCTCGCCAATGGCGGCCATGGCTTCGGCCTCGGGCGTGAGGGCACCGCATCGGTAGGGTGGATCGAGAGTTTCCACCGCTGGCTGGGCGCGATCGGGATGCTCGAGGCCAAGTGAGGCCTGAGGGGGGTGACCTAGATCACCCCCTCCTTCAACAGCTCGACCGCATGTCCGGCCGCGCGCGCGGTGAGCGCCATATAGGTCAGCGACGGGTTCTGGCACGCGGACGAGCTCATCTGCGCGCCATCGGTGACGAACAGATTGGCGACGTCGTGCGCCTGGCTCCATTTGTTGAGCACCGACGTCGCCGGATCCGCACCCATCCGCGCACCGCCCATTTCGTGAATCGCGCTGCCGCCCGGATTGGGGCGGTCGAGGCCCATGATGACCTTGCCGCCCGCATGGCCGAGCATCTCGGCGGCGTCGGCCTTGGCCTGCGCCAGCGCAGCATGCTCCTCCGCGCCGAATGCGAATGCGACCTTGAGGATCGGCAAGCCATTGGCGTCGGTGCGTTTGCTGTCGAGCGTGATGCGGTTGGATGCGCGCGGCACGCAGTCGGCAAAGGCGACCAGCACCATCCGCCACATGCCCGGCGGCTGCAGCGCGTCCTTATACGCAGCGCCAATCCCCGGCTCGCGCTTGCCGCGGGTCCAGCCCGATTGCAGCGCGCCGCCCTGGAACGAGAAGCCGCGATTGTGCCCCGCGCCATCGATCGCGTCGAGATTGCGGAAGCGCGGGATGACGATGCCGGTCGGGCGGTTGCCGAAGGTCGTCCATTGCTCGAAGCCGGGGAACAGTGCGATCGCCGACAGGGTGCTGGCATGGTCCATGATGTGCGTGCCGAGCACGCCACTGGAATTGGCGAGGCCGTTCGGCATTGCGTCGCTGCCCGAGTTGAGCAGGAGATGCACGGAGTTGAACGCCCCGGCATTGAGGAACACCATCCGCGCGGTCGCCTGCCCGCGTGCCTTGGTCTTGCCTTCGATCCAGCGCACGCCAGTCACGCGCCGCGTCGCCGGATCATAGTCGATCTTCTCGACCACCGCGTCGGTGACCAGGGTCAGATTGCCGGTCTTTTGCGCTGCGGGCAGCGTGGAGGACTGGGTCGAGAAATAGGCGCCATAGGAACAGCCGCGGGGACAGATCGATCGGCGCTGGCATTCGCCGCGCCCGTCCTTGGCCTGCGTCAGATTGGCGGTGCGTCCGATGGTCAGCCGCCGCTCGGGCCAGCGTGCTGAGAGTCGCTCGCGCACCGCCTGTTCGACGATATTGAGCGCCATCGGCGGCTGGAAGCGCCCGTCGGGCAGCTGCGCCA
>JBHYGP010000475.1:0-2151 GCA_051858935.1 Sphingomonas sp. | reverse complement strand
GTAGTCATGCGCTTCAACTCCTTGCTACGGGAGCCAAGATAGGATTGAGCGCGACGCGCAACTAGGGGCAAGACGAACATGCGTGACGGCACGGTGATGGTGACGGGCGGGGCGGGCTATATCGGCAGCCATGCGGTGCTCGCGCTGCTCGACGCGGGCTGGCGCGTTGTCGTTCTGGACAATCTGGTCACGGGTTTCGACTGGGCAGTCGATCCGCGTGCAGCGCTAATCGTCGCCAATATCGCCGATGAGGACAAGGTCCGCGCCGCGATCCGCGACCACGGGGTCGCCGCGATCATGCACTTCGCCGGGTCGGTGGTGGTGCCGGAATCGGTCAGCGACCCGCTCAAATATTACCGCAACAACACCGCCGCATCGCGCAGCCTGATCGAGAGCGCGGTGGCCGAAGGTGTGAAGCACTTCATTTTCTCTTCCACCGCCGCCACCTATGGCATCCCCGAAGTCGTGCCGGTGCGCGAGGACGCGCCGAAGCAGCCGATCAACCCCTATGGCATGTCCAAGCTGATGACCGAAATCATGCTGAAGGACGTCGCCGCCGCGCACCCGATCAACTATTGCGCGCTGCGCTATTTCAACGTCGCCGGCGCCGATCCGCAGGGGCGCAGCGGCCAGAGTACGGCGGGCGCCACCCACCTCATCAAGGTCGCGGTCGAGGCGGCGACGGGCAAGCGCGACGGCGTTTCGGTGTTCGGCACCGATTTCGCAACGCCCGACGGCACCGGGGTGCGCGACTATATCCATGTCAGCGACCTCGCCGCTGCGCATGTCCACGCGCTCGACCTCCTGATCGCCGATCCGGGGAGCAGCCACACGCTCAACGCCGGCTATGGCCGCGGCTATTCGGTGCTTGAAGTGCTCGACGCGGTGGACCGCGTGACCAATGTGACGATCGACCGCCGCATGGAGGGCCGCCGCGCGGGCGATCCCGACGAACTCGTGTCGGACAATCGCGCGATCCTCGCGGCACTGCCGTGGCGGCCGCAATATGACGATCTCGACCGCATCGTGCGCGATGCGCTCGCCTGGGAACGCACGCTGGCGGAAAGGCAAGCACGATGATCGAGCTGTTCCTGTCCGCCTTCGCAATGCTGTTCGTCGTCATCGACCCGCCGGGCTGCGCGCCGATCTATGCCGGGCTGACCAAGGGCGCGGGTGCGGCCCAGCAGCGCGCGATGGCAATGCGTGCGGTGATGATCGCGACCGCGATCCTTCTGGTGTTCGCGCTGGTCGGCGAAGCGCTGCTGCGCACGCTCGGCATCAGCCTCAGCGCGTTTCGCATCGCGGGCGGGATCATGCTGTTCATCATCGCGCTCGAAATGGTGTTCGAAAAGCGTCAGGAGCGCCGCGAGGACCGCGCCGAAAAGGTGATGCAGACGCCCGAGGTCGAGGATGTCTCGGTCTTTCCAATGGCGATGCCGATGATCGCCGGGCCGGGGTCGATCGCGACGACGATGCTGCTCGTCTCTCGCGCCGAGGGGCCGGGCCAGACCGCAGCGGTGTTCGGTGCGCTGTTGCTCGTGCTCGCGCTGACGCTGGGCGCGCTGCTCGCTGCCGGGCCGCTGATGCGACTGCTCGGTGCGAAAATCGAATCGGTGATCACCCGCCTGCTCGGCGTGCTGCTCGCGGCGCTGGCGATCCAGTTCGTGATCGACGGCGTGAAGCAGAGCTTCGGGGTTTAGGGTCGATCGTACCGGATCCGCCACAGGCGGTAGGGGGCACCCTTGGGCAGCGTCACCGGCTCGAGCCACTCCGGCACCTTGCCCTTGGCGAGTTGCCCGTAGAACCCGTCCTTCTCGCGCGCACGATAGACGGTCGTCTCCGCCATGTTGGGGCACACCAGCAGATATTGTGCGCTATAACGCCGCGCGATGCCACGGAACGCCTCGGGCTTGCCGGTGAAGGCGTGGTGAACATCGAGGATCGCGCGTTCGTTGCGGTGGTACGGCCCGGCAATGCCCTTGTGCCGCGTCATCACGATCAGGCGGGGACCAAGGTCGACATGGGTGAACAGCGTCGAGGGCGGCAGGGTGCGGTCGAGCGTCCGCATCGCCGGAGCACTGGCGCAGCGGCTGTTGGCCTTGCTTACCGTCGCGCGATATTTGGTCGGCGGCGCGCTGACGGGAAGATATT
>JBHYGP010000474.1:0-2160 GCA_051858935.1 Sphingomonas sp. | reverse complement strand
GTTTTTCTCATCGCCGGGCATGGTGAGTGAGAGCTTCACGCTGGTTCGCGCGCACGGCCTGACCAAGGTTGGAGAAGGCGGCGGCGTGGAGGGTGAGAATATCACCGTCCATCGGGTGAAGCTGGCGGACGTGCCGACCTACGTCGCGGATTGCCGCAAACGCGGTATCGCTATCGACGTCAAATTGCTGCTGGCTCTGGGAAACAGCCTGCTTCCCTGAGGTTCACCGGAAGTTGTCGGCGTAGGCCTGGAGCTTGAGCGTCTTCACCGGCGCGGGGACGACATGCGCGTCGATCCCTTCGCGCTTCGCATAGTCCTGCGCCGCTTCGAGTGTCGGGAAGTTGAGCCGCAGCTGGCTGCGGGTGTCGCCCGATCCGGCCCAGCCGGTGAGCGGGTCGGGGCGCTGCTTCTCATTCGATTCGAACTCGAGCACCCAGCGATCGGTGCGGGCGCGACCCGACTGCATGGCGTTTTTCGTGCGCTGATAGATGCGTGCGGTGGACATGGCCGCTTCCTTATCCCGATCCGCGCCGCCTTGCATCTGCATTTTTGGTGCGCAGTGTCGCATTGGCGGCGGCGGGATCGTCGGGCCACGGGTGGCGCGGGTAGCGACCACGCATTTCCTTGGCGACATCGGCCCAGCTGCCCTTCCAGAAACCGGGCAGGTCGCGGGTGGTCTGGATCGGGCGACCGGCGGGGGAGGTGAGCGACAGCACCAGCGGCGTGCCGTCGCCCAGCATCGGATGGGTGGCGAGGCCGAACACCGCTTGCACGCGCACCTCGACCATCGGACCACCCTCTGCGGCATAGTCGATCGCATGGCTCGACCCGGCGGGGGTCTCCAGCCGCGCCGGGGCAAGGCGGTCGAGGGTCTTTTGTCCGTCCCACCCGATCCGGTTCTGCAGCGCCTGGGTCAACCCCTCGCCCGATACTGCGTCGAGGCGGCGCTTGCCCGCGAGCAGCGGGGGTAGCCAGTCGTCGAGATCGACGATCAGCGCGGCGTCCGACAGCGCGTCCAGCCCGGCATAAGCGGCGCGCGTCCGCAGCGCCTGTGCGGTGTCGGACCATGGCAGCAGCGCCACGCCGTGCGTCCGCACCCCTTCGAGCAGCGCGGCGGCGATCTCATCCGGGTCCGCAGCGCTGTCGGGGCCAGAGGACAGCCGGATCGCGCCCAGCCGCCGCTCGCGCGTCGCTTCGACCCGCCCGGTCGCAGGGTCGAAGCGGACTTGGCGGCGGGTTTCGATGCGATCGGCGAACAGCGTCTCGATCTGGTCCGCATCGAGCGGGGCGGCCGAGAGGATTCGCGCGCCTGCCGCCATCCCTTGCGTCTCCGCCACCGCGAGCCATTCGTGGCGGGCGAGCGAGGTGGTCGGATCGAGCTTGAACCCGCGCCCGCCGGCAGAGGCCCAGGTTTCGCCCGACGCGTCACGGCGACGCGCGATGCGGTCGGGGAAGGCGAGCGCGATGCACAGCGCGACCTCTTCTCCCCTCCCGCTTGCGGGAGGGGCTGGGGGAGGCCCTGTCAAAGGTCCAGCGACGATTACAGGCCCTCCCCCGACCCCTCGCGCAAGCGGGAGGGGGGCGAGCTTCGCCCAGCGTTCGGCCAGCTTCCACGCCGCCTCCGCGCGCTGTCCGCGTTCGGTCCGCCAGCGGCGCATGCGCGACTCGAGATCGGTGTCGGTCCCGCCCAGCCCGCGCTCGCCGAGCAGCACCGCGACCCGCGCGGCGGTCGTTGCCATGCCCAGTTCGCCTGCGCGCACCAGCATATGGCCGAGCCGGGGTGGCAGCGGCAACGCAGCGATCGCCTTGCCATGCGCGGTGGGGCGTCCGTCGGCGTCGAGCGCTTCGAGTGTCGTCAACCGCGCGCGCGCCTCTGCCACAGCTGCGGCAGGCGGAGAATCGAGCCAGCGCAGTTCGCGCGGATCGGCTACGCCCCATAAAGCGCAGTCGAGCGTCAGCGCCGACAGGTCGGCCTCCAATATCTCGGGCGGGTCGTAGGGCGGCAGCCCCGCCGTCGCCGCCGCTTCCCACAGCCGATAGGCGACCCCCGGCCCCTGCCGCGCGGCGCGGCCCGCGCGCTGTGTCGCCGATGCCTGGCTCGCGCGTTCGGTGACGAGCCGCGTCATCCCCGCGGCGCGGTCGTAACGCGGGCGACGTGCC
>JBHYGP010000473.1:0-2165 GCA_051858935.1 Sphingomonas sp. | reverse complement strand
CGGGCGCGAGCCAGCGGAGGCGGGCGGGGGCGGTGCCGTTGCCGGTGACGCGGGCGTCGATGCCGGCTTCGGTGAGGGCGTCGACCACCACCTGCGCGCCGCTGCCCGACACGCCGATCGGGAGCTTGATCCGCTGTGCCGCCCAGATTGCGGTGGCGAGGGCATCGGCGTTGGGTTTGTCGTCCGCGACCGCGATGTCGGGGAGGGCGGCGACGGGCGGGATCAGGGTGACGGTCCAGCCCTGCACCCCGGCGGCGACGCGGGTTTCGAGCGCGCGATAGGCGGCGAGGTTGGCACCGGGGAGCGGGGCGGCGTTGACCACCGCGCGGCGATTGTCGCGGTCGAGCAGCACTGCGTCCGCCTTCACCCCGGCGATCAGCGCGAGTTGCTCCTGCGCGCGCGCGGCGAGGCGGTTGGCGGCGGTGGCGCTGGAGGCTTGCGCGGCGGCGACCTGCGCGGCCTCGGCCTGGGCGCCGGTGCCGACGCGGATCTGCTCAAGCTCGACCGCGACCGGGCGGCCGACCAGCTGGGCGAGGACGCCCTGCGCGCGACGCTCGACATCCTCACGCACGCTCGGGGTCAGCACGGTGGCGGTGACGCGGACGGGATCGGCCTGATAGTCGATCTCGACCTGGCTGAGGCGCGCAGTCCCTTCGAACTCGCCGCTGATCACGTCGCGGATCTGGCGCGAGGTGTTCGCTTCCCAGCCGAGCTGGACCAGCACCAGCCCGAGCGGGATCGCGAAGGCGGCAAGTGCGACGGTGACCACGATCGTCTGCAGCATCGTATGCTGGGGCGAGAGGTGCGAGCCGAAGCCATAGAGCCGCGCGACCACCGCGGCTGCGACCGCGATGGTGATGAGGTTGGTCAGGAACAGCAGCAGCGAGCCGGCGAACACCGTCCAGTTCCAGGTCGCAAGCCCGAAGCCGATCACCGCGATCGGCGGCATCAAGGCGGTGGCGATGGCGACGCCGACGACCGTCCCCGCCCTGCCCCGTATCATCGCGTAGGCCCCGGCGAGCGCGGAGAAGAGCGCGACGAGCAGGTCGAACAGATTGGGCCGGGTGCGCGCGGCGATCTCGGCGGTCACATTCTGGATGGGGGAGACGAGTACCAGCAGCGCGGTGAACAGGATCGCGATCAGGAAGCCGAGTGCGACCGCGATGGCGGCGGTGCGAATCTCGTCCCAGTCGAAGGTGGCAAGACCGAAGCCGAGGCCGATGATCGGCCCCATCAATGGCGAGATCAGCATCGCCCCGATCACCACCGCTGGCGATGACAGCAACAGGCCGAGCACCGCAATGCCCGCCGACATCAGGGTCATGAAGGCGTAGCGGCCGGTGAAGCCGGCGTCCTCACGCACTTTTTCGACGACATCGACATGATCGACCGTGGCGATCACCCGCGTCCGCCACCAGGCGACGAGTGGATTGTCGGGCTTCAACAAGGCGATGCTCATATCCGCGCCTCTAAGGGGTTTGCCCGGGCGGTTCCAGCGGTTAGGCAGGGGGCGAACCGCAATCACAGGGGAAGTTCATGGCGGCGCGTCACGACCAGGCAGGACAATCGATGCTGCGCACCTTTTTGAAAAGCGAGGCCGCAGGCGGGATCATCCTGATGGCGGCGGCGGCGCTGGCGATGCTCTTCGCCAATCTGCCGGGGATTTCCGAAGCTTATTTCCACCTGCTCCACCTCGACACCGGGCCGGTGATCAGCCCCAAATACGGGTCGATGAGCGTGCATCTGTGGATCAACGATGCGCTGATGGCGATTTTCTTCCTGTTCGTGGGGCTGGAGATCAAGCGCGAGTTTATCGACGGGCAGCTCGCCACCTGGGAGCATCGGCGGTTGCCCATCGTCGCGGCGGCTGCGGGGATGGTCGGGCCGGCTCTGGTCTATCTGTTCATTACCGGGTGGAGCGGGCCACTGGTCAATGGCTGGGCGATTCCGGCGGCGACCGACATCGCCTTTGCGATCGGCGTGCTGGCGCTGCTGGGCAGCCGCGCACCGGCGTCGCTCAAGCTGTTCCTGACCACGGTGGCGATCGTCGACGACATGGGCGCGGTGGCGATCATCGCGATCGCCTATACCGCCGAGCTGTCGACGCTCTACATCGCGCTGGGCGCGCTGGTGATGGCGACGATGTATGTGCTCAACCGCAGCGG
>JBHYGP010000472.1:0-2168 GCA_051858935.1 Sphingomonas sp. | reverse complement strand
GTTGTTGTAGATGGTGACCGCGACGTCACCCTGCGCCGATTGGGCAAAGGCGGGCATTGCCAACATCGCGCCGGACATTGCGGCTCCAGCCGCAAGAGCCAAGGTCAAACGCCGCATCGCATCCCCCTCTGATCTGGTGCCCCAGCATCCCCAGCGGGCGCGGCCATGTCAACGGTCAAGGCCGCCAAAAGCAAAGGCCGGCCCGTAAGTCACGGACCGGCCTTTGCTTTTTTGTCGCGGGAAGCGCGCTTATTCGGCGGCTTCCGGCTCGCCTTCTTCCTTCTTCACGCGGCGGCGGCGCGGCTTGACCTCGACCACCTCACCCTCGACGCCCAGCGCGGGGGGCAGCACCGCAGCAATGTCGCCGCCATGGCCCGCATCGCTGCTGGCTTCCTCGCGGCGCGGACGGCCGCGACGCGGGCGACGCTCCTCGGCGGGAGCCTCGTCCTCGTTCGCGGCGACCGGGGTCTCTTCGCCCTCGACGCCGCGCGGCTGACGCTCGCGGCGATCGTCGCGATTGCGGTTATCGCGGTCGCGGCCTTCACGATTGTCGCGCTCACGGCGCGGACGGCGGTCGTTGCGCTCGCGGTTGTCGCGGTCGCCGCGCGCCTGACGCTCGGACTGTTCGTCGCCCTCGTCGCCAGCGTCACCATCCTGGCCGCGATTGCCGTCTTCGCCCTCGAACTCATCCTCGTCGCCGTCGAACTCGTCGCGCTGGCGGCGCTGTTGCGGATTCTGTTCCTCGAAGCGCGAGCGCGTTTCGGCCAGCACGCGGAAATAGTGATCGGCGAACTGCAGATAATATTCGGTGTTCACCCGGTCGCCCGCCATCTGGGCGTCGCGAGCCAGGTTCTTGTATTTCTCAAGCAGCTGCGCGGCATTGCCGCGTGCGCGATTGTCGATGCGGTTGCCCGAATTGGGGTTGTTGCCGCCGCCCTGCTGGCGCTGGCCACCACGGCCGCGACGGCGACCGTTGTTCGCCTGACGATTGTTGATCAACGTCTGTGTGTCCTGTCCTTACTCAATCCGCCATCGGTCAAACAGCGATCCCGGATGCGTGTTACACCGCACGCCGTCGCGATCCTTCGGATCGAAACGGCTCCTGCATGGCTGCCGGACAATCAGCAGCGCGCATGCCTTGATTTGGGTCGGCGAACCTTTTCAACGATTTAAGTTGCTGGTTCCTGCCCCGGGGTCATCCTTAGCCCGCGCGGCAACAATCTCCAAGCCTTATATTGGTGCCACGCAGCGATAGTTCAACTTCGCGGCATTTTGGCCGCAACCGCACGCGGGCGTCCGCCCAGATCGTGGTGCAGCACGGGATCGAGCCCAGCGCCACGCATCAGCGCCGACACGGCCTGCCCCTGCGTCCAGCCGATCTCGACCACCGCGATGCCGCCCGGCGCGAGCAGCCGAGGGAGGTCGGGGATGATCCGGCGATAGTCGTCGAGGCCGTCGGCGCCGGCGAACAGCGCGGCGGACGGTTCGTGGTCGCGCACCTCCGGCCCCAGTTCCTCGCCAACGCCGATATATGGCGGGTTGCACAGGATCAGGTCGAACTGGCCGTGGAGATCGGTTGCCCAGTCGCCGAGCTTGAAGCGCGCGCGCTCGTCCATCCCGAGGTCGATCGCATTGTCCTCGGCATATTGAAGCGCGCACTCGGAGGCATCGATGCCCAGCCCATGCGCCTGCGGCCACTCCGCCAGTGCAGCCAGCAACAACGTCCCCGGCCCGGTGCCAAGGTCCAGCACGCGCCCCGGCCCATCGCCCCCGACGAAATGCGCCACCGCCGCCTCGATCAGCGTCTCGCTGTCGGCGCGCGGCACCAGCACACCGGGACCGACGCCGATCTCGATGGTCCAGAAGCCGCGCGAGCCGGTGATATAGGCGACCGGTTCGTGGTTCAGCCGCCGCGCAACCAGCGCATCGAAGCTGGCCGGAGCGGGATCGGCCAGATGTTTCAGCAGCAAATCCTGATGCGACACCCCTAGAGCATGCGCCATGAGCAATTCGGCATCGAGCCGTGGCGTGGCGGAGGAGATGCGCGAAGCCGCATCGGCAATGGCGACCCTAACTCCCCTCCCGCTTGCGGGAGGGGTCGGGGGAGGGCCTGTCACCATAGGGGGCGGCCCGAGTGGACAAGCCCTCCCAGCGGCGGGTGGAACAGC
>JBHYGP010000471.1:0-2174 GCA_051858935.1 Sphingomonas sp. | reverse complement strand
GGCTGACCTCGACATGGTTGCGGGCATTGTCCTTGAACAGCGCCGGGATGCCGAGCCGCGTCCCCTCGCGCAATTCCTGCACCGCATTGGTGAAGCGCGCCATCTGGTCGGGCGTCTGGCGATAGCCGCCGCGCAGGCGGAAACCGGTCAGCTTGACCGAACAATCGGCGGGCTGGGTCGCGACGGTGGCGCGCAGGATGAAGCGGCTCATCTCCTCCTTCTCGATCAGCGCGCGCCCGTCCGCCGTGACCGACCCGTCGCAATCGGGATTATGCGTCGCGATCAGCATCATCCCCGCCTTTTCGGCGAGCGTCATGCGGGCGACCAGATCGCGTGCGCGCTGCTCGGGCGCGATCCGCCAGTCCTCATAACGCTCTAGCGTGCCCGAGGCGTTGAGATCCTTGAACCGTAGCCTGTCGATCGTGAGGATCGGCTTGCCCCGCGCCGCGACCACGGGCTGCGTCGGCGCCTGCGCGGCGTCGCGCGTCGCTGCGCACCCGCCCAGCACGACGCTGATCGCCAGCATCGAAGCGGCAAGGCGAACCGGGCGGGTCATCGGCATGGTCAGCTTCCTATCGTCGTGCAGGTCGGGGCAGAACGGCGTCTCACCAGTTCCACATGCTGCCATCCTCGAGCCGCGCGACTGGGAGATAGGCGGGCTTGTAGGGGTATTTGGCCGCCAGGTCCTCGTCGATGTCGACGCCGTGACCCGGGGTTTCGCCGCAGAACAGGTAGCCGTCCTCGAACCGGTAATCATGCGGGAACACCGCATCGGTCTCTTCGGTGTGGCGCATATATTCCTGGATCCCGAAATTCGGCACCCAGGTGTCGAAATGCAGCGCGGTCCCCATCGTGACGGGCGACAGGTCGGTCGCGCCGTGGCAGCCGGTCCGCACCTGATAGAGCGACGCCAGATCGGCGATGCGGCGTAGATGCGTGACGCCGCCCGCGCCGACGATCGTGGTGCGGATATAGTCGATCAGCTGGTTCTGGATCAGATCCTTGGCGTCCCAGATCGTGTTGAAAATCTCGCCCACGGCGAGCGGTGTCACCGTGTGCTGACGGATCAGCTTGAACGCTTCCTGATTCTCCGCCGGGGTTACATCCTCCAGCCAGAACAGCTGATAGGGCTCGAGCATCTTGCCGAGATTGGCGGCTTCCTGCGGGGTGTAGCGGTGGTGCCCGTCGTGCAGCAGATGATGGTCGAAGCCATAGGTCGCGCGCACCTTGTCGAACATCTTGGGGATGTAGTTCAGCGCCTTGCGCGTATCCCAGCCGGTGACCGAGGGGAGCGCCGCATCGGCGGGCTCGTAATACATCGTGCCACGGCCGACCCCATAAGCGTCCTTGATGCCCGGCACGCCGGTCTGCGCGCGGATCGCCTTGTAGCCCATGTCGATATACTGGCCGACGGCATCGACGGTTTCGGCGATGTCGGACCCGTTGGCGTGGCCATAGACCATTACCCCGTCGCGGCTGCGCCCGCCGAGCAGCTGGTATAGCGGCATGCCGGCCATCTTGGCCTTGATGTCCCACAGCGCGACATCGACTGCGGCGATCGCGCGCATTGTCACCGGCCCGCGCCGCCAATAGGCGCCGCGATACAGATACTGCCAGATATCCTCGATCCGCCGCGGGTCCATGCCGATCAGGCACGGCGCGACATGATCTTGGAGGTAGGAGACGACCGACAGTTCACGCCCGTTCAGCGTGGCGTCGCCGATGCCGTAGACGCCCTGATCGGTCTCGATCTTCAGCGTCACGAAATTGCGTCCGGGGCAGGTCACGATGACCCGAGCGGCGGTGATCTTCATGGCAGGCTTGACTCCCCTCCGGTGCCCCATTCGGCATCGTCTTACAATCAATACTAGATTGGTCAGACATTGTATGGCAAGGGGCGATTTCACGAACATGGAGAGGGAAATGAACCCGCTGAACTTGCATCCCGACCGCCTGTTTCCGGCGGATGCGACCACACGGGACATCGCCCGCACGCTGTATGCTGAGGTCGCGGACCTCCCCATCATCAGCCCGCATGGTCATACCGACCCGATATGGTTCGCCGACAATCAGTCCTTCACCAATGCCGCCGAACTGCTGCTGACCCCCGATCATTATGTCCTGCGCATGCTGTACAGCCAGGGCGTGGCGATGGAGCAGATGGGCGTGACGCC
>JBHYGP010000470.1:0-2178 GCA_051858935.1 Sphingomonas sp. | reverse complement strand
GACGTTCGACACCGACTGCGCCCAATCGGTCAGGCCGGTGTCGCGATCGGTCAGCGTGCGGCTTTCGACCCGATCACAATTGCCGGTCAGCGACCAGCGCCATGTGGTCGAGATGTCGCCATTGAACGACACGCCGCCCTGCATCGTATTCGTGCTATTGCTGCGTTCGAGCGGGTCGGTGCCACCGGTCGGCAGGCCGAGCAGCGACTCGCTCCATTTCTGCTCCATCCGCAGGTTCGCGGTGGCGACGGTCTTGCCGATATTGCGGCTGAATACGCCATTCGCCGTCAGGCTGTGGGTTTCGGGCCGCAGCGACCGAAATTCGAGATCGGACCGCGGCGGTCCGGCCGGATCCGGGATAATGTCGCGCTCGCTCTCCAACAACATCGTGTCGCGTTCATATTCGAGGTCGAGGTTGATCCGGCCATTGGGGTTGAGGCGAAGCATGCTCAGCTCGACATCCTGACCGCCCGCACCGCCATCGGTCGCCATCGTTCCGTCGAGTTCGGCAGTGAACGAACGGAAGCGGCGGCGCAGCACGATATTCACGACGCGCTGGTCGGCGCGATAGCCAAGCTTGAGCGCTGCCTCTTCAGGCAGAATGTCGATCCGCTCGATCGCCTCGGGCGGGATGTCGCGAATCTCGCCAAAGCCCGAGATGCGACGACCGCTGAGCAGCAATACCGGCATCCCGCCACCACGCCCACGCCCGCTGCGCGTCTGCGGCTCGAGTTCGGTCAGCAGCTCGGCGAGTGATCCGACACCATAGGCGCGGATATCGGCGGGGTTCAGCACCAGCTCTGGCTTGACGTCACCGGGGACCGATCCGCGCGGCGGGGCGCCGGTGATGACGACTTCCTCGACATCCTCACCCATTGCATCGCCCGCACCGCCCGGTGCGCCGGGCTCGGGCTCCTGCTCCGACTGTTGCGGCGCAGCGGAGGGCATTGTGGAGTCGCTCTGACCCGCCGCCATCGCTGCGGGCGATGCCGTCGTCATCAACACCGCCATCATCCAGGCCGCTTGCCGCATCCAACTACTCCAGAACTCATCAAACCCGCCGACAAACGCCGACAGCTGCGCATTAGCTGCGCTTTGTCGCAAAATTGTGCCGCTGCGAAGACGCCTAATCGAAGCGCGTTTTACGGATGTGCGAGATGCGGCAGGCGAGGTCCCCCTCGCCGCTGGCGACTACATATGAATCGCCCGCATCCGCGATCCCCGTCGTGAACACGACCGGCGCGGGCAGATAGCGGCGATCAGCGATCGGATCGGTCAGCGCGGGCAATTCCTCCAGCAGCGGCGCATGGTCCTCCTGCCGCAGCACCCGCGACGGATCGTCGCGGTCGAGCAGGGCCCAATAGGTGCGATAGGCACCGATCGCCTCACGTTGTTCGACCCCATGATACAGGACCAGCCACCCCTGCGGCGTCAGCACCGGTGGCGTCCCTCCGCCCATGCGCAAATTGGTCGCAGTCCCGCGCCGGGCGCGCAGCCCGGGCGTGTCGAGCGGCTTCCAGTGCAGCGCATCGGGCGACTGGGCGAGCTGGATCGCCGGGCCGCCGATAAACGCGCTGTCGGGCGGCGGAGCGAACCACGCCTCGCCCAGCGGGCGGGTTAGCGCCATGAACTTGCCCGCCACCTTGCCTTCGAACAGGCACATGTCCTTGTTCTGGTGATCGAGCACGATGCCTTCACACCGATAGTCGAGTCCGTTCACCGACCGGTACAGCGCGGTGCATTGCCGCTCGTCCGACACGGCACAGACGGTCATGTACCAGGCGCCGCCGATCAGGCTGATCCGCGCATCCTCGATCCCCAGCCCCATGAACGACGCCGAGGGTTCGATCGCCTTGTCATAATGGACCTTCACCACGCTGCGCCCGTCGCCCGACAATTCGACCGGCAGGAGCCAGGACAGCGAGGTCAGCCCCGACAGGCGCGGTCCGCTGCCGCGCAGGCGAAAGGTGCGCGGATCGTCCATCTCAATGGCATCAAGCGGATAAGAATCGAGCACATAGCCATCCGGCGTCCAACGAATCGCGCGGGCATGGCCATCGACCACCGGCTCGGTCAGCGCTTCGGCGACGCGTACCATCAGCAAGAGGTTACCGCCGGGCAGCCGGGTCAGCCCCGGGTTGAATGCGCCGAGGACATAGGTGCCGGCATCGAGCGACC
>JBHYGP010000469.1:1075-2179 GCA_051858935.1 Sphingomonas sp. | reverse complement strand
TGTCGATCCGCACCGGTTCGACCATCTCGGCCGGAAACGGCAGCGCGGCGATGTCGCCGATCTCGAGCCGCTGCATGGCGTTGCGGGTGGCCAGCAGGCGGGTGATCCGGCGTCGTGGATTGGCTACGGCCGCGCGGACCGTGTGCAGCCCGTAGAGCAGCACGGTGCCGCTGTCGGCCTCGGGTTCCGCGTTCTGCTCGCGATGCTGGCGCCGCAGGCGCGCATAGTGGCTGTCTTTCGGCGTGTGGCCGGGCGAGGGAGTGTTTTGCCTGTCCTTCATGATGCGCTTCTCTAGCGCCCGGCAGGCGCGCGCGATACGGGCTTCGGCCAGCCCGCGCCACGCTGCCCGATTGCGGTTGACAGGCCGGGGCGGTGCCGCCATAAGGCCCACGCGATGCCGGCCGGTGGCCGACATTTGCTGCCTTGCCTCGCTCGATTGTCCAGCATCCGGTGGATGCGCGATGGGCGGTCAAGCACTCTGAAGAAGCATCGAGCCGGTTGCGGCCCGCTGCTTCCGATGCGGGCTCCTGCGGCGGCCAGGAGGGGTGTCCGAGTGGTTAAAGGAGACGGACTGTAAATCCGTTCGCTATGCGTACGCTGGTTCGAATCCAGCCCCCTCCACCACTGGCGCTCAGGAAGTCCCATCGACCCAAGGCGCGGGTATAGCTCAATGGTAGAGCAGCAGCCTTCCAAGCTGAATACCCGGGTTCGATTCCCGGTACCCGCTCCAGACCGCGACGCCCCATCGGGGGGGCGTGCGCAAGGCCGGGCCCACAAGGCACTTGTCTTTTCGGCTCGCTGTCGCTAATCGCCCGCCATCAAACGGACCCTCAAGGAAGATGCTATGGCCAAAGGTAAATTCGAGCGCAACAAGCCGCATGTGAACATTGGCACGATTGGTCACGTCGACCATGGCAAGACGTCGCTGACGGCTGCGATCACGAAGTTCTTCGGTGAGTTCAAGGCGTACGACCAGATCGACGCGGCTCCGGAAGAGAAGGCGCGCGGCATCACGATCTCGACGGCGCATGTCGAGTACGAGACGGAAGCCCGCCACTACGCGCATGTCGACTGCCCCGGCCACGCCGACTACGTGAAGAACAT
>JBHYGP010000469.1:0-986 GCA_051858935.1 Sphingomonas sp. | reverse complement strand
TCTGGCCCGCCAGGTCGGCGTGCCGGCGCTGGTGGTGTTCCTGAACAAGGTCGACCTGGTCGACGACGCCGAGCTGCTCGAGCTGGTCGAGCTGGAGGTGCGCGAGCTTCTGTCGATGTACGACTTCCCCGGCGACGACGTGCCGATCGTGGCGGGTTCGGCGGTCTGCGCTCTCGAGGAGAAGCAGAAGGAGATCGGCGAGGACGCGGTGCGCAAGCTGATGGCCGAGGTCGACCGCTACATCCCGACGCCTGAGCGTCCGATCGACCAGCCCTTCCTGATGCCGATCGAGGACGTGTTCTCGATCTCGGGCCGCGGCACGGTGGTGACCGGTCGCGTCGAGCGCGGCATCGTCAAGGTCGGCGAGACGGTCGAGATCGTGGGCATCCGCGCGACGACCTCGACGACGGTGACGGGCGTCGAGATGTTCCGCAAGCTGCTCGACCAGGGCCAGGCGGGCGACAACATCGGCGCGCTGCTGCGCGGTGTGGACCGTGAAGGTGTGGAGCGCGGCCAGATCCTGTGCAAGCCGGGTTCGGTCAAGCCGCACATGAAGTTCAAGGCGGAGGTCTACATCCTGACCAAGGAGGAGGGTGGCCGTCACACGCCGTTCTTCACCAACTACCGTCCGCAGTTCTACTTCCGCACGACGGACGTGACGGGCATCGTGACGCTGCCGGAAGGCACGGAGATGGTGATGCCGGGCGACAATCTGTCGGTCGACGTGGCGCTGATTGTGCCGATCGCCATGGAGGAGAAGCTGCGCTTCGCCATCCGTGAAGGCGGCCGCACCGTCGGATCGGGCATCGTCGCATCCATCACGGAATAAACGACAACGGGTCTTGACGCGGGCGCGGAAAGCACCCGCTCCCGCGACGGACTTGAAGGAATTGACGAATGAACGGACAGAATATCCGAATCCGCCTCAAGGCGTTCGATCACCGCGTGCTCGATGCCTCGACGCGTGAAATCGTGTCGACCGCGAA
>JBHYGP010000468.1:0-10197 GCA_051858935.1 Sphingomonas sp. | reverse complement strand
CATCCTCGCCCCCGGCCCCGCCACTGCCCGTGCCGCTCATGCCAAGGCCACCGTCGAGCCCGCCGACCGAATCGGCGGCGCTGTCAGGGTGGAAGGTCTCGGCGGTCAGATCGACGTCGAGCGCCGCCTCTCCGGTCGCTTCGCCCGACGACAGCAACTCGCTCGAATCCGCCGGGCCGTCGCGCTCGGCGAAGGTGTCGGACGGCTCGACCGGCTCGGCCGCCTCACCGCGCTCTTCCTCGCTGCGCCCGGTTTCGAGCAGCGGGTTCTTCTCGATCTCCTCCGCGATGAAGGTCTCGATTTCGAGATTGGACAGCGCGAGCAGCTTGATCGCCTGCTGCAACTGCGGCGTCATCACCAGCGATTGGGATTGCCGCAGGTCGAGGCGAGGGGCGAGGCTCATCGGATTTAGAGCGAGAAGCCCTCACCGAGGTACAGGCGGCGCACGTTTGCGTCGGCGACCAGATCGGCAGGCGACCCGGCGAACAGCACGCGACCGTCGTAAATGATCGATGCGCGATCGACGATGTCGAGCGTCTCGCGGACATTATGGTCGGTGATGAGGACGCCGATATTGCGGGTCTTCAGCTCTTTCACCAGATCGCGGATATCGGCGATCGAGATCGGATCGATGCCCGCGAACGGCTCGTCGAGCAGCATGATCGAGGGGTCGGCGGCGAGCGCGCGGGCGATTTCGGCGCGGCGGCGCTCGCCACCCGACAGCGCCATTGCCGGCGCATCGCGCAGCCGCGTCAGGCCGAATTCGTCGAGCAGCTTCTCCAGCTTGCCCTCGCGCGCCGCCTTGTCGGGTTCCGACAGCTCGAGCACGGCGGAGATGTTCTTGGCCACCGAAAGTCCGCGGAAGATCGAGGTCTCCTGCGGCAGATAGCCAAGACCCAGGATCGCGCGGCGATACATGGGCAGCGGCGTGATATCATTGCCGTCGAGCATGATGCGGCCGGCGTCGGGCTTCACCAGCCCCATCACCGAATAGAAACAGGTCGTCTTGCCTGCGCCATTCGGGCCAAGCAGCCCGACCACTTCGCCACGCCCGACCGACAACGACACGTCGGACAGCACCACGCGCTTGTCATAGGATTTGGCAATCGACACGACCGCCAGCCCCGATGACGGCGGCGCGCTCGCGTCGATGGTTTCCGGTTCGAGTGTCTCGACGTCTGCCATAATGCCCTTCCTGATCGCAGGAGATGCTTAGCGAATCCTCACCACGCAGTCACTTGGCAAGTTTTATGCATGGCCTCAACAGCCGCCCGCTCGATACTTCGAAGTTTGCGAACGATCGTCAGAGTCACGCATCGTCGAATGGACGGCGAAGGTTTCTGCGGAGCGTTGCAGCCGGAGCCGATTGGGCGCCCATATGCTCGACAAATCGCGCCTCCAGCCACACGCGCTGGTCATGGGACGGCCCTTCGCCTTCCGCATAGCCCTCTGCACGGGAAACCAGCGCGACAAATGCCTGTGCGGTGACCTCACCGACCTCGGGCAACAGACCCTCGACGTGCGTCGGAACCCCATCCACCAGCCCTCCGCAACACCCTCCCCGGACACAAATATCCCAGAGCAGCCGGTCGAATGCCGATGGAAGGACGAGATCGACCTCATAGCCGTCCGCTTCACACCAGAATTCGACGCGGTTCGGCGAGACGTCGCAGCTCGAGCGATCACAGTCGGCGGCCTTGGGTGCATAGCGAATGCCGAGCGTGGCAAGATGCGGAACGAGATGGGTGTCACCCCATGGATCGACGCCGACAGTCAGAGGCTCTTCGCCCCTGTTGCTGAATGCCTTGATGACCATCTGCAATGGGAAGCGACGTGCCCCCGATCAGTCGCGGTCGGGAACGGTGAAGCGCCCGGTGACGCGCCCGCCGGAGCGGACCACGGTGCCGTCCGGCGCGCGGGTCGTCCCCACGCCCGATCCGTCGATCGACGCGCGGCCACTGTCGAGGTCGAGGGTGAGCCGCCCGCCGCTGACGGTGTTGCCGCCCTGGGTCAGCGTGACGTTGCCCAGCATCGTGATGACGCGACGGTTGATGTCGTACACGCCGTACTGCGCGCGCGCCGTCTGGTCGGGCCGCGACACGGTGACCCCGCCCGACGCATCGAAGCGCGAGACCGAGGGCGACCCGTCGATCACCTGCCCCGTGTAATTGACGGTCACGCGCGCGGCGGTGAGGGTCATGTTCGCCTGTTTGATCGTGACCCCGCCCGACAGGATGGCGCGATTGGCGCGGTCCTGCAGCTCGATGCTCTGCGCGTCGAAATCGATCGGCGCGTTCGAATCGTGCCGCGACTGTCCGAGCGCGGCACCGCCAAGAACTGCGGTGGTGGCCAGCGCCGCACAGGCGGCGATCAGGAACGGGCGAGATGTGCGGTGCACCATGTCACCTATTTGCGCGCTTGGGATCGATCCGCAAGCGGGCATTGCCCTCTATTTTTACGGTTCGCTTGTCGAGATCGGCAGTCATCTTGTCACCGCTGAAGTTTCCGAGCGGTGTACTGCCGGTGACATTGCCGGTTCCTGTCAGCTGGCGGGACTTCAAATCGATCGTCGAATCGCGCGTATCGAGGCGATATCCGTCGGAGGTGCGGAACTGAATCGGGCCGTCGACCGCAACCTGTTCGCGCTCCATGTCGTAGCGGCCCTTGTCGGCTCTCACCTGGGCGGGGCCGTCCGACAGCTGGATGCCGGCGGTCAGGTCGTTGAGTTGCACCACCGGCTCGGCCGAGCTTTTCTGCACCGCCGACCCGGCCTGAAGGACAAAGACCTGGCCCTTGGCGTCGGCCCCGCGATAGCGCGCCGACTGGATTCGCAACCGTTCGCTCGCGACATCGACCTTGTTCTTGTCGAGCATGAACGACACGTCGCCGCCCATGAACAGCGGCGCCATCACCAGAAACGCGCCGAGCACGCCGATTCCGGCGGGCAGTACGGTCAGCAAAGTCCGTACGATTCGGTCATGGCTGCTGCCAGGCCGCGCCCAGCGCTTGCGCCGCGAGCGTTCCTGAACAGCGATCTCAGACATTTTTGACACCTTCGATGGGGCGGGGCCGGCCCGCTCCCGGTGCACCAAACTCACGCATGCGCAAAGATATCCGTTTCGGGCCAACCGGCGAGGTCGAGGTCCGCGCGGTGCGGCAGGAAGTCGAAGCACGCCTGCGCCAGCACCATCCGCCCTTCCCGCTCAAGGCGCAGATTAAGCTCGGTGCGCATCGCGTGGAGGTAGCGCACGTCGGACGCGGCATATTCCTTTTGCGCGTCGGAGAGCACCGGGCCGCCCCAGTCGGACGATTGCTGCTGCTTGCTGAGTTCGACCCCCAGCAGCTCGCGCACCAGCTCCTTCAACCCGTGACGGTCGGTATAGGTGCGGATCAGCCGCGACGCGATCTTGGTGCAATAGACCGGCGCGGCCACGACGCCGAGATAGTGGCGGACCGCGGCAAGATCGAACCGCGCGAAGTGATACAGCTTCACGCGCGCCGGATCGGCGAGCAGCGCGCGCAGATTGGGCGCGGCATAGTCGCTGCCGGGGCCAAACCGAACCAGATGCTCGTCCGGCCCGCCGTCGGACAGCTGGATCAGGCACAGGCGATCACGCGGGGTGATCAGCCCCATCGTCTCGGTATCGACAGCGATGTCAGCGCCGGGCGCGAACACGCCCTCGGGAAGGTCTTCTTCGTGCAGGTAAACGGCCATTGCTTGCGCCTAGCCGTTTATCGCTGAACGAACAATAACCGTGGGCTCACTCGCCCGCCGGGGGTGCGTTCTTCGTCGCGCGGCGGCGCGACGCCATGTTCAACACTTCGACCATCGCCGAAAAGGCCATGGCGGCGTAGATATAGCCCTTGGGCACATGGACGCCGAAGCCGTCGGCAATCAGCACCGCGCCGATCATCAGCAGGAAGCCGAGCGCGAGCATGACCACGGTCGGGTTGCGCTTGATGAAATTGGCCAGCGGATCGGCCGCGACCAGCATCACGCCAACGGTCACGATCACCGCGACGAACATGATCACGATCTCGTCGGTCATGCCGACCGCAGTCAGGATCGAATCGACCGAGAAGACCATGTCGAGCAGGATGATCTGGAAGATCGCCGACCCGAAATTCATCGTCGCGACCTGCTTCTTGTCGAGCACGCCATGGTCGGTCGGCACCGGATCGATCGTGTGGTGGATTTCCTTCGTCGCCTTCCACAGCAGGAACAGGCCGCCGGCGATCAGGATTAGATCGCGCCACGAGAATGCGGTTTCGAAGCTGGGCTCGCCATGCGCGCCGACCGCGCCCTGAATCCCGAGGTCGAACACCGGAGTCGTCAGCGACACGATCACGAAGATCATCGACAGCAACAGGATGCGCATCACCAGCGCCAGGCCGATGCCGATTCGCCGCGCCTTTTGCTGCTGATGCTCGGGCAGCTTGTTGGTCAGGATCGAGATGAAGATCAGGTTGTCGATACCCAGCACCACCTCCATCACGATCAGGGTGATGAGGGCGGCCCAGGCGGCCGGGTCGACGATCAGAGCGGCGATATCCATGACGCCTCTCTGCCGTCGCTCGTCGCGCCACGCAAGTATCCGTCGAACCGGTGGCAAAAACGCGACGAAATCGTTCGCGCATCTGCGCAATCTGGTCTATGTCCTGATTCCATAGGCGTGTCGCAAACGCCGGAATAGCTGCGCCTTCGTCCGGTTCAGCCATTCGATTCAAATATGGGCGAACCGGGAAGACGAACAGGGCAATGAGTTTTGATCGAGGGCGCCGCGGCGATCGCGGTGGACGTGGCAGAGACAAGCGCGACGGCTTCGGCGGCGACGATTTCGGCGGTGGTAGCAGCTTCGGCGATCGTGGCGGCTTTGGCGGCGGCGGTTTTGGTGATCGCGGCGGCTTCGGTGGCGGCGGTGATCGCTTCGGCGGCGGCGGCGGCGGCGGCGGTGGCTTTGGCGGCGGTGGCGGCGGCTTTGGTGGTGGCGGCGGCGGCGGTGGTCGCGGCATGCCCCCGCAGGTCGTTGGCGAAGGCACCGGCGTGGTCAAATTCTTCAACGCGCAGAAGGGCTTTGGCTTCGTTGTCCGTGATGACGGCGGCGAGGACGTGTTCGTGCATATCAGCGCCGTCGAGCAGGCCGGCCTGACCGGTCTGGCCGAGGGTCAGCCGATGGGCTTCACCCTGGTCGATCGTGGTGGCCGCATCAGCGCGACCGATCTCAAGATCGACGGCGAGCCGATGCCGGTCGAGGACCGCGGCCCGCCGCGTGAGCGTAGCGATCGTCCCGAGCGCGGCCCCGGCGGCGGCGGCATGGGCGGCCCGCAGCGTCAGCTGACCGGCGAGAAGGCGACCGGCACGGTCAAGTTCTTCAACGCCATGAAGGGCTTTGGCTTCATCCAGCGTGACGACGGCCAGCCCGACGCGTTCGTGCACATCAGTGCCGTCGAGCGCGCCGGCATGCCGACGCTTAATGAAGGCGACCGGCTCGAGTTCGAGCTGGAGGTCGATCGTCGCGGCAAGTACGCCGCGGTGAACCTGACGCCCGGCTCGTAAGGCCATTCCCGTGATCCGGCTTGCCGGACGGGGGATCATAGCGGGGGCTGCCCTGGCCATATCGGCCGCGGCAGCCCCTGTTGATTCCGGCCCGGTCGCTCCGCAAACGACGGTCGCACCCGCGCCCGTCGAGGTGCCGGTCGAGGTCGCACGCATCCTCGCCACCCATCCGCACGACAGCAGCGCCTTTACCCAGGGGCTGTTCTTCGCCGACGGCGCGCTGTTCGAAAGCACCGGGCACCACGGCGAGTCGGTGATTCGCGAGGTCGATCTGGCGACCGGCAAAGCCAAGCGCGAGGCGCGCCTGCCGCGCGAATATTTCGGCGAGGGCAGCACCGGCTGGGGAAAGACGATCGTCAGCCTGACCTGGAAGCACGGCAAGGGGTTCCGCTGGGACCGCAAGACGCTGCGCCAGATCGGGGAATTTTCCTATCCCGGCGAGGGCTGGGGTCTGACGCAGGACGGCAAGAGCCTGATCCTGAGCGACGGCACGCCAGAGCTGCGCTTCCTCGACCCCGCCACCTTTGCCGAGCAGCGGCGGATTACCGTCACCTACCAGGGCCGGCCGATTCGGCGGCTCAACGAGCTGGAATTTGTGCGCGGCGAGATTTTTGCGAATATCTGGCATCAGGACCTGATCGTGCGGATCGACCCGACGAGCGGGGTCATCAAGGGCGTGATCGACCTGCGCGAACTCGCCGCATCGGTCCCAGTGCGCGATTCGGAATCGGTGCTCAACGGCATTGCCTATGATGCACAGACCGGAAAGCTCTACGTCACCGGCAAGAATTGGCCTTCGCTGTTCGAGATCGCGCTGCCGGCCCGTTAGGTCGGGGAGCGGGCTGGTGCCGGTTCAGCGCAAGCTAAAAAGCAATCCTTTCAGTGCGGTACCGCCCGCGCCCGCCACACCGTCAGCCAGTTGATCGACCCGCGACACACACCCATTACGCCCGACAACGACAGTCGGAACCAGTAGCCCTCCCAGACATAGGTCTCCGAGCTGCCGCAATCGCCGATGCCGCGCCCCTTGGCATAGCTGCCCAGTTCACCGGTCCTGGCGTCGAACCCGGCATTGACCAGCATCGGCGGGCCGTCGCCGGTCCAGCCGGGTTGCGAATCGAATGCGGCGATCTGCGCCTTGCCCGCCTTGATGACATAGGGGACGCTCGAGAAGTTATATGCGCCCGCGCCGCACGGGACCAGCACCAGCGTCGCGCCGCCGCCCAGCGCATGACGCCCCACCTCGGGCTGCGACTCGGTCTCGTAACTCTCCGCGCAATCCGATTGGGTCCAGAGCTGGTCGAGCTGCGCGGACGACAGCGCCGCCGGCGTCCCGGTTGCACGGATCGACGCGACCACCGGCAGTGCAGGCGCGGCGGGAACCGCGCTGGCCGGCTTTGCACCCTTCGCCACCGCCGCGCTCACCGTCCCCGCCCTGCCCTGCTCCGCATCGATGAAGCGCAGCGAGGCTGAGGAACCGGCCAGCGAGACGCGGCCCAAGACTTTGCCCGCACCATCGCGGACGATCACCGCCTTGCCGTTGGCGAGCGCCGTGACCAATGACAGCGCCTCGCCGCCGCTGAAGCTATCGCCGCGCCACACCGCAGCGGCGCTGGCTGCCGGGGCACCTTCGACATGGACGGTCAACCCGGCGCGCGTTTCCTCGCCGATCAGTTCGACGGTCCAGCCACCGGTGGGCCCGGCTTCGCGCGTCACCGACATCTGCCAGCCATTGTCCGACCAGTCGCCGCCTTCGGGCATCAGCGACGTCATCTCGCACCGCTTCACATTGTCGCAGGCGACGCCCCAGTCACCAAAGGTCTTCATCGGCCCCTGTTGCGGAGCGACTTGTGCGAGTGCGAGCATGGCAAGGATCAGCATGGCGCGCATCCTAGCGCTTCGCGAGCCGAGTCGGTAGGAGGCGCGCAACGATATCCAAGGAGATGGCGATGAAGACGGTTGGCGTGATCGGCGCGGGACAGATGGGAGCGGGTATAGCCCAGGTTTCGGCGCAGGCCGGCTATCGCGTGCTGCTGTCCGACATGGACGTCGAACGCGCCGAAAAGGGCAAGGCGGGGATCGCCAAGCAACTCGCCCGCGCGGTGGAGAAGGAAAAGATCACCGCCGATGCGCGCGACGCCGCGCTCGCCAACATCGAATGCATCGGCGGGACCGATGCCTTTGCGCCGTGCGATCTGGTGATCGAAGCTGCGACCGAGCGCGAGGAGATCAAGCGCAGCATCTTCGCCAGTGTCGGCAAGGTGCTTTCGGACACCGCGATCCTCGCAAGCAATACCTCGTCGATCCCGATCACGCGGCTGGCGCAGGCGGCGCCCGATCCCGCGCGCTTCATGGGGGTGCATTTCTTCAACCCGGTGCCGGTGATGGGCCTGATCGAGCTGATCCGCGGCCTCGCCACCAGTGACGCGACGGTCGCTTCGGTCGAGGCGTTCGGCAAGACGCTGAACAAGCGGATCGTCCACGCCAACGACGCGCCGGGCTTCATCGTCAACCGTGTGCTGATGCCGTTCCTCAACGAAGCATGCTTCGCGGTGGGTGAGGGCGTGGCGACGATCCCGGATGTCGATGCGGCGATTCAGCTGGGCCTCAACCACCCGATGGGGCCGTTCACGCTGGCCGATTTCATCGGGCTCGACACCTGCTTGGAGATCACCCGCGTGCTGTTCGAAGGCACCGGCGACCCCAAATTCCGCCCCGCCCCGCTACTGATCAAATATGTCGAGGCGGGCTGGTACGGCCGCAAGACCGGACGCGGCTTCTACGACTATTCGGGTGCGGAGCCGGTGCCGACGCGCTGATCGTCGGGAGAACGCGCGATCAGGCGGCGTTGCTGCATGATCGCGACCCAGCCCTCGGGCACGAAGGCGAGTTCGGGCGGGTCGTTGAACGCGATCACCCCGCGCTCGCCCTTCAGGTTCGGCGGCGGCGGAATCATCCCGGGACAGGGCATGTCGCGAAAACCCCAGCTGGGTGCGGCTTCGACCACCATGCCGGCCTTGAGCTGCCCCTTGTACACGCGAGTGATCCTGAAACGCGCCGGACGCTCATCCTGCTCCTGTATGATCACGCCCTCGACGATGTTGCGGAAGCTCCGCGCCGCCATCTCGGCGCGCTGCTCCATCGTCGGCGGGGGCGGCGGCACCGTACCCGGCGGCGGGGGAAGACAAAACGAGGCGGCCAGCAACGCGATCATGGCAGCATCAACCCCGCCAGCGCCGCGCTCAACAGGTTCGCGAGGCTCCCCGCGAGCAGCGCTTTGATGCCCAGCTTCGCGATCATCGGACGCTGATTCGGAGCGAGGCTGCCGGTCGCGGCCATCTGAATCGCGATCGAGCTGAAATTCGCAAAACCGCACAACGCGAAGGTGATGATCGCGGTGCTGCGCTCGCTCAGCCCCTGGGTCTGGCCGAGGTTGAGGAAGGCGACGAATTCGTTGAGCACCATCTTGGTCCCGAACAGTCCGCCCGCCGCCGCCGTCTCGTTCCACGGAATGCCGACGAGGAACATCACCGGGGCAAATGCGGTGCCGATGATCCCCTGAAAGGTCAGATCGGGATAGCCAAACAGCCCGCCGGCCGCGCCGAGCAGGCCATTGGCCAGCGCGACCAGAGCGACGAAGGCGAGCACCATCGCGCCGACCGCGACCGCGATCTTGACGCCCGTCTGCGCGCCCATTGCGGCGGCCATGATGATGTTGGCGGCGCGTTCCTCGTCCACCTCGGTCTCGACCGCGCGGATCACCGCTTCTTCCTCATTCGCCGGCGCTCCTTCGAGCGGAAGCTCGTCTTGCTTGGGCGCGATCTCGTCGGGCATGATGATCTTGGCCATCAGCAGCCCCCCGGGCGCGGCCATGAAGCTGGCGGCGAGCAGGAACTGGATGTTGATCCCCATCGCCGCATAGGCGGCGAGGATCGTGCCCGCGACACCCGCCATGCCGACCGACATGATCGCGAACAGCTGCGACGGGGTCAGGCTGGCGAGATAGGGGCGGATGACGAGCGGCGATTCGCTCTGGCCGACGAAGATGTTCGCGGCCGAACACAAAGATTCGACCTTGCTGACCCCGGTCACCTTCTCGATCGCGCCGCCGATCCAGCGGACCAGGAACTGCATGATCTTGAGATGGTAGAGCACCGAGACGAGCGCGGCGAAGAAGATGATGACCGGCAGCGCAGCGATCGCAAAGCTCTGGCCGCCGACTTCGGGCCGGGCGAGCGGGCCGAAGATGAAGTCGGTCCCCGCCTGGGCATAGCCGAGCAGCGCCGACACGCCCTTGGCCATCCCCTCGATCGCGGCGCGGCCGGCGGGGACGTAGAGAACGAGGAAGGCGATCCCCGCCTGCAGCGCGAACGCCGGTCCGACGACCCTGAGGCGGATCGCGCGCTTGTTCGAGGAGAGCAGGAAAGCGATCGCGAGAATCGCGACGATGCCGAGAATGCCGATCGGAAGATTGTTCAACTAAAGGACCCCTTCGTGCCGCGTCTGCGCGCGACGTTCCGGGGTGGCACCATAGCGTTTGCCGCGCGCGCCGCTAGGGCGGATTCAGCTGCGCTGAATTGCGGCACCGGCCCACTCCCCCACCCGGCCACCCATATGATGCTACCGCTGGGTGGCCGGGT
>JBHYGP010000467.1:0-2195 GCA_051858935.1 Sphingomonas sp. | reverse complement strand
ACGCGGAAAAATCGCAAGCCCCCCCCGCCTGGGGGAGGGGCCGCCGCCGGCGAGGGTGGGGGAGCACGGCTGTGTCTTCCAGCCTCTTGCCGACCACCTTCCTCCCCCTCCGTCACGCTGCGCGTGCCACCTCCCCTGGCGGGGGAGGATTGAGAGGCTCACCCCTTCGCGTATTGCTCCAGAAACCCACAGCGCTGGCAGCGCCAGGTGGCGATGTCGACATAGGTCTTGGGCAGCTTCAGCCCGAACCAGCCGCTGACCGGTGTGCCGCGATACCAGCGGCCAAGCCCCGGCAGGCTGCTGCGCTCATGCGGCACATAGCCCTCAGCCATCGAACCCTGGCATTTCGGGCAGCTATTGGAACGCATAACCAGATTCCCTTGTCAGAGTGCCGCAACGCCGATGACCAGCATCAGCAGCGACGCGGCGAACAGCCAGATGAGGTGCGAGCGGCGGGCGAATACGACGATCAGCATCATGCATCTCCTTCATCCTTGGGCGGCCGTCCGCGCTTGGCGCGTACCGGATCCGCGAGTTTCACGCCGCGCCGCGATAGCGCCTCGCGCAGCAGGCATTCGACCTGGGCGTTGACGCTGCGCAGGTCGGTTGCCGCGCTCCGCTCGATCGCCGCATAGAGCGCTGGATCGAGGCGGAGCGGGAACGCTTTCTTGGGTGGGGCAGCCACTGGCCCTCTCCCTTTACTGATAGAGCGATCCGGCGTTCACCACCGGCTGGGTGTCGCGTTCGGAGCAGAGCACGACCATCAGGTTCGACACCATCGCCGCGCGGCGCTCGTCATCCAGCTCGACGACATTCTTTTCGCTGAGCTGCTCCAGCGCCATCTCGACCATGCCGACCGCGCCCTCAACCAGCGTCTTGCGCGCCGCGACCACCGCCTCGGCCTGTTGCCGGCGCAGCATCGCCTGGGCGATCTCCTGCGCATAAGCGAGGTGGGTGAGGCGGCATTCGTCGATATGGACGCCCGCAGCCAGCACGCGCTCCTGAAGCTCGACGCGCAGCTCGTCGCTGACATGCTCGGCATTGCCGCGCAGCGTCATCTCCTCATGCGTGAAGTCGTCATAGGGGTAGCGCGAGCCGATCGCGCGGACGGCGCTCTCGATCTGGATGTGGACGAACTCGCGATAGTCATCGACGTCGAACAGCGCCTGCGCGGTATCGACGACGCGCCACACCACGTTCGACGCGATCTCGATCGGATTGCCGCGCAGGTCGTTCACCTTCAGCCGCTCGGATGTGATGTTGTGGATGAGGACCGAGATTTTGGTCTTGGTCATCCACGGCCAGGTCCAGCGCAGGCCCGTCGTGCGATCGGTGCCCTTATAGTCGCCGAACAACAGGATCGCCGACGCCTGATTGGGCTGGAGCAGATAGAAGCCCGGCACGACGAAGATGAAAGCGAGACTGCCCAGGATGATTAGCGTTACACCAAGCCCGGTTGCCCCGTCCTTGGCCTGAACCGCGCCAAACACGATGGCGGCAAGGGCGAGTAGCGCGACGAGCAGCATGGCATAGCCGCTGGCGGTGGATGCGGGGCGCTCTGCGCTCGACCGGAGCGCGCGGGAATCGAAGTCCGACATATTTGCCTCCCTAAAAGATGATATCATATTTATATCGAATCATCGGGAAGGCAAGCGGAATCGGAAGTGCAATGAAAAGGGACGCGAACCGGCTGGTCCGCGCCCCTGATCGGTGTGGCGATGTGCCGCTCGTCAGTTGATGACGATCGTCACCGCACGGCGATTCTGCGCCCAGCTGGCTTCGTCCGAACCCAGCGCGATCGGGCGTTCCTTGCCATAGCTGATCGTCGTGATGCGGCCCGGCGAGACGCCGCGCGCGGCGAGGTAGTTTTTCGCCGCATTGGCGCGACGGTCGCCCAGAGCGAGGTTGTATTCGCGCGTGCCGCGCTCGTCGGCATGGCCCTCCAGCGTGATCCGCGTGTTCGGGAACTGCATCAGCCAGCGGGCCTGGCTGTCGAGGATCTGCCGCGCGCGCGCATCGATGTCATACTGGTCGAAATCGAAATTGATCGTGTCGCTCGCGACATTCTGGCGGAAATGTTCGGGGCTGCCGGGCTGGGCGGTGCCGCCCGTGTCGGTGCCGGGGCCACCGGGGCCGGGATCGACCGGGCCGCCAGGACCGGGCGGGAGCGTTTCGGGCCGCTTCTTCTGGCAGCC
>JBHYGP010000466.1:0-2243 GCA_051858935.1 Sphingomonas sp. | reverse complement strand
CATAGTCGACCGCGACCACCCGCGCGCCGCGCTCCAGCAGGAGCAGCGTGGTATCGAGCCCCAGCCCGCCGGCAGCACCGGTGTAAAGGACGACGCGCCCCTTCACTTCACGCCCCCGATCGGCGGGTAAATGCCTGAAGGCGTCGGATATTCGTCGTCGGGCTGTCGCGCGACACCCTCGATCCGCTTCACAGCATCGGCCACAGCGGCCGCGTCCGGCAGGATGCGGAACACGCTGTCGTAGCGGCGCTCGTCGCCATGCTCGAGCCAGATCAGCTCGCCGCGCTCCCGCGCGAACTCCTTGCCCAGCACATGGTTGGTCGATGGCTCGATCCCGACCGCATAGTGACCAGCATGCAGATTCTGCCACTCATACATCGCCGGGAACTGGTCCTTGCGCGTCTCGACCTCGAACCCGAAGCCGATCGCCTCATTGACCAGCGCGACACTGACCTTGCCGTCCGCATCGGGGGCCATGTCATGCTGCCACACCTGTTCGTGGAAATTGACGATCGGCGCCGGCAGCGTGCGATAGCCGGTCCCCTGATCGCGATAGCTATCGGCATGCGCCGCCCAGATCACGTCGCGGATCGGCGCGACGTAGCGCGATCCCTCCGCCACCACCGGATGGCTGACATTGATGTGATAGCAATACATGTGCGGCGTGCGGTAGAAACCGTGGTTGACCACGCGGTCGATCAACCGGATTTCATCGCCGCCGACATCCGCCTCGATCCGCCGGATCAGGTGCAGATCCTCACCGAACACGGTCGATTGCTGGACGACACCCTCGGCCCACAGCACGCAGTCGTCGCCGTTCCACGTCTCGCCATAGCCGGTCAGCCGCGCCGGGATCGTCCCGATCCGCCCGTGCAGCGACGACGACACCTTCTCGCGCGGGCCGTAGAAATAGTGACCCGCCGGATCGTCATGCATGAACAAGGTGTGGTCGAGGCCGCAGGTAATCAGCAGGCCCGACATCGACCGGAACCAGCTAAGGCCCTCCTCGCCTTCATAGTCATGCAGCGCGGGGTTGCGGAAGCCGGACGGCGAGTGCCAGCCGACCGCGCGGCCATTATGCTCGCATTCGGCAATGTCCATCGCGCGATCGACCAGCACGGTGAAGCGCAGCCCCGATCCGGTGCGGAACTCCAGGCAGCGGACGCCGCGTTCGACCCCATCGCCCAGCGTCGACAGGCGCACCCCGGCAAACTGGGACAGCGCCCCGGATCGCGCCGCGAGCTCGCGCCGCGACATGCGTTCGCCATATAGAAGTGGCACCCATCCGCTCCATCATTATGTTGTCAGACGTATGATGTTTAGGGCAGGGTGAGTGCCCGCGTCAATCGAGGCCGCACGGAGTTTTTGAAATGCCCATCGTCCGCCGCTGCTTCGCCGTCGACCTGCATGACGACCCCGCACAGATTGCCGCCTATCGCAAATGGCATGAACCGGGCGGCCCACCCGCTGCCGTGAACGGAGCAATCCGGGCAGACGGGGTGACGGCGCTGGAGATCTGGCTCGTCGGCGACCGCATGTTCATGCTGATGGAGCAGGACACCGACCGCGTGCCGGACCCGGAGACGAAGCGCGCGCGCGACTCGGCCAATCCCGACGTCGCGGCGTGGGACGCACTGATGGCGAGCTTCCAACGCCCCCTGCCCTGCGCCCCGGATCAGACCTGGGTCGAGATGGAGCGGATCTACGCGCTCGCCGAGCAGCCCTGAACGGAATCAGCCGCGCGGCTGCGCCCGGCGCTTTTCCCAAGACCCGGCGATATGCTCGCGCATCGCCCGCGCCGCCCCGTCGGGATCGCCGGCAGCAATCGCCTCATAGACCTTGCGATGCGCCTCCTGCGTCGCACGCACATGCGCAACACTGAGCTTGCCCGAATAGCCGTGCGTGCGCAGCGCTTCGGACTGGATGCCGTCGATGATCGCCTTGCTCAGCCGGTCGCCCGACATGCGCATGATGATGTCGTGGAACTTCAGATCCTCATGCACATAGGCCGAGGGCATCGGCACCAGTTCTTCCAGCTTCTCGATCTGCGCGGTCAGTTCGGCCAGCGATTCGGGCGTCGCATTTGCCGCCGCCTTTGCCGCCATCGCCGATTCGAGCAGGCTGCGGACTTCAGACAGGTTGTCGAGATAGCGCAGCCCGTCCTCACCCTGGAACAATGCTGACAGAATCATCGGGTCGAGCATGTTCCACGCCCGGCTGTCGCGCACGATCGTCCCGCGCCC
>JBHYGP010000465.1:0-2253 GCA_051858935.1 Sphingomonas sp. | reverse complement strand
CCCCCTCCGTCGGCCCGGATCAAGTCCGGGACGCCACCTCCCCCTGGCGGGGGAGGATTGAAGTGCATCCGATCATGACCATTGCGGCGAAAGATTACAGGCCGTAAGCCCCAGTTCAGGCACAATTGGCTAGTACACGGCCCCGATCACGAAAATCGGACAGGTTTCAGGCACAGGTGAAGATGACTTTGAAAGTCGCGCGTTTCGGCCGGATTGCGGCCCTTGTTCTCGGTATTGCGGGCAGCGCCGCCATTGCGGCACAGACCGTCGATGATGGCGCGGTGCCGTCCACGGCGAGCCTCAACCTGCCGGAAAACCTGCAGCTGTTCGGCAAGGCCGACCCCAATGTGCGCAAGCCGACGGCGATCGTGAACGGATATGTGCTGACCCGCACCGACGTCGATCACCGCGTCAATCTGGCAATCGCGCTCAACCAGTGGAAGCTGTCGGAGGCGGAGAAGGACCAGTTGCGCATGCAGGTGCTGCGCATGTTGATCGACGAGACGATCCAGATCCAGCAGGCCAAGTCGGAAAGCGTGTCGATCAGCGCCGAGCAGATCGAGCGCAGCTTTGCCGGCATTTCGCGCCGCTATGGCCGTTCGCCCGACCAGATGCGCGCATGGCTGAAGGAAGTCGGATCGTCGGAACGCTCGTTCCGCCGCCAGATCGAGGGCGAACTGGCGTGGCAGGCGGTGATCCGTCGCAGCGTCGGCCCGTTCATCAACGTCGGCGATTATGAAATCCAGCAGATCATCGACACGATCGAGGCGTCGAAGGGCACCGAAGAATTCCATCTGCGCGAAATCTATATCTCGGCGACGCCGGAACGCGCAGGCGAGGTATTTCAAGCGATGCAGCAGATGATCCAGCAGATGCAGCAGGGTCGTCCGTTCGAATTTTTCGCGCAATCTTCCGAGGCGACGACCAAATCGACCGGCGGCGACCTGGGCTGGGTGCGCGCACCGATGCTCCCCGCATCGCTCGCACAGGCGGCGCAGCAGATGCAGGTCGGTCAGGTCGCCGGCCCGATCGAGGTGCCGGGCGGTTTCTCGATCCTCTACCTCGTCGACAAGCGCCAGGTCGGCATGCCCGACCCGCGCGACGCACGCCTGAGCCTGCGTCAGCTGACGGTCAAGTTCCCCGAGGGGATCACGCAGGCAGCGGCGACCGCCAAGGTCGCCGAATTCGCCGCGGTGCTCAAGTCGACCAATGGTTGCGGCGCGGTGGGCAAGGCAGCGGAGACGCTGGGTGCCGAAGTCGTCGACAATGATTCGGTGGTCGCGCGCGATCTGCCGCCGCAGTTGCAGGACCTGATCCTCGGGCTGCAGGTCGGGCAGGCGACTCCGCCCTTCGGATCGCCGACTGACGGGATCCGCGCGCTGGTCCTGTGCGGTCGCGACGACCCCAAGACGGCGGCAGCCCCGTCGGCCGAAGCAATTCGCGAGAGGACCGAAGAGTATCGCACGAATCTGCGCGCCCAGCGGTTGTTGCGCGACCTGCGCCGCGACGCGATCGTCGAGTATCGTTGAGCCGTGAGCGGCGCGCTGCGTCCGCTCGCGATCGCGATGGGGGATCCCGCCGGGATCGGCCCCGAAATTATCGGCAAGGCATGGCGCAACCGCGAATTGCACGCGCTCGCCCCGTTCTTCGCGGTCGGTGAGCCGGACGCGATTGCGGCGGTGTGGGACGGGCCGATCGCGCGAATCGGGAGCCCGGACGAGGCCGGATCTGCGTTCGACGACGCGCTGCCGGTGCTTTCGGTTGACTGTTCCGCGACCGTCCAGCCGGGCATCGCCGATGTGGCAGGTGCGCGCTGCGCGCTGAGCAGCCTCGAGCTGGCCACGGGCCTTGCCCGGTCGGGCGCGGCGGGCGGGCTGGTGACGGGGCCGGTTTCGAAGGCACAGCTCTACGCGATCGGCTTCACCCATCCGGGGCAGACCGAATTCGTCGCCGAACGCTGTGGCGTTGCGCCCGAAAATGCGGTGATGATGCTTGCCGGGCCGACGCTGCGCGTGGTGCCGGTGACGACGCATATCGCGCTGGCCGAAGTCGCGCCGACGGTGACGATCCCGCTGATCCTGGCCAAGGCACGCGCGACCGCGCGCGGGCTGGCACGAAATTTCGGGATTACCGCGCCGCGATTGGCGTTCGCAGGCCTCAACCCGCATGCGGGCGAAGGCGGCGCGATCGGGCGTGAGGAGATCGAGACGCTGATCCCGGCGATCGAGCAGCTGCGTGCCGAAGGGATCGACG
>JBHYGP010000464.1:0-2259 GCA_051858935.1 Sphingomonas sp. | reverse complement strand
AGAACTTCGCATCCTCCTTGGTTTCGTAGAGGCCAATCGGCTTCTGCGAGGTAACCATGGCAAGGCCGATATAGACGAAGAACATCAGCGGGAAGGTGGCGACCAGCAGGGCGAGGAAGCCCAGGCGGATCCAAAGCGGGTCGACCCCGGTATATTCGCCCAGCCCTTCACAGACGCCGAGCCATTTGCCGTTGACCTTGTCGCGATACAGTTGCGTGCGGCTGACAGACATCTCAGTTCCTCCGTGCGCGTTCATAGTCGGGGAGCTCACGAACCGGCGGCGTTTCGGTGCTGCGGATGCGGAACTCGGGATTGTCGGCGGCGATGATCCGCTCGATCGTGTGCAGGCGATCCTCCAGGCGGCGTGCCGTGTAGTGCAGCTCGTCCAGCAGGTTCTCGTCCTCGCCGGTCAGCGTCTTGGCCTGCTTCCACTTGGTGACATAGTGGAGGATGACCCAGGGCATGCCGATGAAGAGCATGCCGACGACGACGATCGGGACCAGGATATCTTCCATGGCTTAATTCCCCTTGTTCAGGCGCGCTTTGAGCGCGGCCAGCTCGGCATCGACCTTCTCGGCCGACTGGAGCTCGGAGATTTCCTCCTCCAGCGTCTTCTTCGGCGCGCCCAGGCTCAGCGCGTCGGCGCGGCCCTCGGCGAAATCGACGCGGCGTTCGAGCAGGTCGAAGCGGCTGAATGCGTCGCTGACCTTCGACCCATGGGTCATCTCGCGCAGCTTGACGCGGTTGTTGGCGCTTTCCAGGCGGGTCATGATCGCGTTCTGGCGGGCACGGGCATCGCGCAGCTTGGTCTGAAGCTTGGCGATGTCCTCTTCCGACGCGCGCAGCGCATCGTCGAGCACCGCGATCTCCGCATTCAGCTGATCGCACATGTCATACGCCTTCTGACGCTCGACCAAAGCGGCCTTGGCCAGGTCCTCGCGGTCCTTGCTCAGCGCCAGCTCGGCCTTTTCGGTCCAGCTCATCTGGAGGTTTTCCAGCTTGGCGATGTGGCGGCGCATTTCCTTCTGGTCGGCGATGGTGCGGGCCGCGCTGGCGCGCACCTCGACCAGCGTCTCCTCCATTTCGAGGATGATCATGCGGATCATCTTCGCCGGGTCTTCCGCCTTGTCGAGCAAGTCGGTGAAGTTGGCGGCGATGATGTCGCGGGTGCGAGAGAAAATGCCCATCTGAACTTAGCTCCTTGGAAACTCGTGCCGCCGGGCGGGTGATAGGGGGCACCCGCCCGGCGGGATCGCTTACGCGATGGCTCGGGCGGAAACCGTTGCACCGTCCGTCGCCGTGACGGCGGGGCCGACCACGGTTGCCAGGCTGGTGGTGCTTACGACCAGGGTGCAGACCAGCGCCGCCAGCGTGGTGCGAAAGCTGTTGTTGCCCTTGTACATTGTTTCCGTCCCTCGATTTCTTCGTTTCGTTCGCCGCCCTTCGCGGCTTGCCAGGGACTTTGCACGGGGCGTGCCAAATCGATTTCTCCGCAGATTTCTGCGGTTTTCGGCGCGGATCGCCCGGAATGGCGAACTTCTCTCTTGCCAAAACTTGGGAAAATATCCCAAGAGTTCGGCATGGAGCGCACTACCCATGTCGTCGGCCAGTCGGGGGCCTTTCTCGACGCACTCGAACTGGCCTCGCGCGCGGCGGCGCTCGACCGTCCGGTGCTGGTGATCGGCGAGCGCGGGACCGGCAAGGAGCTGGTCGCCGAGCGTCTGCACCGCTTGTCGCCGCGCTGGGATCAGCCGCTGGTCATCATGAATTGCGCCGCGTTGCCCGAGACGCTGATCGAAGCGGAATTGTTCGGGCATGAGGCCGGATCGTTCACCGGCGCGACCAAAGGCCGGCCGGGGCGATTCGAGGAGGCCGATGGCGGCACGCTGTTCCTTGACGAACTCGGCACGCTCAGCATGGCGGCGCAGGACCGGCTGTTGCGCGCGGTCGAATATGGCGAGATCACCCGGATCGGCGCGTCGCGCCCGATGCGCGTCGATGTCCGCATCGTCGCGGCGACCAATGAAGACCTGCCCGATCGGGTCGAAAAGGGGACGTTCCGCGCCGACCTGCTCGACCGGCTGTCGTTCGAAGTGGTGACGCTGCCGCCGCTGCGTGCGCGCGCCGGCGACGTTCTGGTGCTCGCCGAATTTTTCGGACGACGCATGGCAGCGGAGCTCGGGCGCGATTGGGAGGGCTTCGGCCCGACCGCCCTCGATGGGCTCACCAATCACGACTGGCCGGGTAATGTCCGCGAAC
>JBHYGP010000463.1:786-2264 GCA_051858935.1 Sphingomonas sp. | reverse complement strand
CTTGTAGACCAGCACGCCGTTCATCAGCTCCGACGGGAATTGCTGGAAGGCGACCGATCGGTCGGGGCCGGCGGTCGACACTTCGCGCCCGTTGAAGGTCGAGAAGCTGAGCGTCGGGCCAAGCCCGCGCACCGAAAGTTCGTTGGCATTGCCCTTGAACCGGTCGGCCGAGACGCCGACGATCCGCTCCAGCGTGTCGCCGACGCTGTTGTCGGGGGTTGCGCCGATTTCGTCGCTGACCAGACCGTCGACGACGACATCGGCATCGCGTTTGAACTGGATCGAGCTGCGCTGCGTCGCGCGGGTGCCGGTGACGAGTATCTCCTCCTCATCCGCCGCCGCGCTCACGGGCGCTTCGTCCTGAGCGTAGGCCGGGGCGCAAACCGCCAGCGCCGCCGATGCCAGCAACGATCCCCGAATCGCCATGGCCGAACCCATTTTCATCCTCATCCTCCCCGATACCGGCAATCGAATCTCGAACCCGGCTGATACCGGTGTCATGATGTGTATGACAACTAGACCAGTGGCCGTCAACCACCCATTCGGGTTAGTTGTATGACAAAGACCAACCCGCCTCTATGGCGCGAGAAGGCGTTTCACCTATGAAACGACCGCATTTGACGACAGTCGCAAAGGGACCGGTGGGCGAACGATAGACTGAATCAGTTGCAGTCTGCGCCGCGCACTCGCCATAGCCGGTCGCAGAAAATCGCTGCACCGCGCCGCGTGTGAACCGCACCCCGCCCGGCTGCTTGACCGGATCGCCCGAGAAGGTCGCGAACTCGATATCGACCCGTGCGATCTGTACGCCCTCCGCCGGGACGATGCGGTCGCGCCGCTCGATCTTCCCCGGCGAAAAGCGATAGCGCGTCTCGATCGACACCCGCGTGTCGAGCTGTGCGTCATTCCCGCCCATCCGGTCGAGCGATGTCTGGTGCCAGCTTATCTCGGTCACCGCGCCGCGCCGGGTGACACGGACATCCTTGAAGAAGGCGAGCGGCATGAGGACATCGCCATTGGCCAGCGTGATGCGGGGCAACAATTGGGGGAAGGTCGCGTCGGCCGACCCGGCGAGCATGCCGGGCGAGAAGGGGGTCGGGAAATAGGGGTTGTTCATATGCTGCCCCTCCGCCCCGTTGATGATCGGCAGCGCGATCATCCGCTTGCCATCGCGGATCGTCACCAGCCCGCGATCGTGCAGCCCGCGCGCGAACCAGGTCATGGTCGAGCGCGGCAGCGTGTCGAGCCAGCGCGCGAAGCCCGGATCGGGTGCCTGCCCGCGATAGCCGAGCCGGTTCCAGATCGCATTGGTGTAGATATGCTGGCGCGCGAGGCTGAAATTCTCGCCCAAAATGCGCGCTTCGCCGCGATACACATCGGTGCGGCGCCCCTGCCCCCAGCCGGTGCGGCCCCACATGTCGACCGAACCGCTGACCGGATCGATCCAGAAATCCATGTAGCGCGCCGTCACCCGGCTG
>JBHYGP010000463.1:0-776 GCA_051858935.1 Sphingomonas sp. | reverse complement strand
GGTCATCACCTTGAGCAAGGCGGCGGCAGTCAGCACTTCGAGAAAGGCGGTGTCGCCATAGGTGCCGATGCTGCGGCCATATTCGAACCCCTCACCATGCAGGTTGAAGCGCGGGAGCAGCAGGTCGACCGACTTGCGCAGCCACGCCTTCACCTCATCGCTCGGCGTCATGCCGGTTTCGAGCAGGCGGTGCGCAATCTCGCCGATCAGCAGCACCGAATAGCGGTCGAACCGCCCCTTTCCTTCGGTCTCGTCGGCAAAGCCGTACTCGCCCGAATATTTGCGATAATGGTCGATCATCCGCGCGAGCAGCTGGTCGCCAGCGCTGGCGTCCTCCCAGCCGAGCAGATGGCGGAAGCGCGCGATCGAGAAGGCGACGCCGTAATAGTTATTAGGCAGATTGATGAGGCTGAGGTCGGGGCGAACGAAGCGCCGCCAGTCGAGCCGCTGTTTGAGCGTGGCGAGCGTTTCCGGGCGCACCGCGCGGTCGAGCAGACCACGCGCGTGCAGGTCGTGCAGCGCGTTGATATAATAATAGAGGCCCCAGCTTTCGTTATCGTTGGCGAGGGTGAGTTCCGCCATGTCGGCGAACTCGCGCAGCCGCTGGTCGAGCCGGGGGTCGTTGGCGTCGAGTGCGACGATGCGGTGCGCCATGGTCGCGGCGATCTTGCCCGGCAGGAACTTGTCCCCGCCGCCGAACACCGCGATTCCGTCGACCTTGGTCGCCCTGCCGTCGCGCAGCAGCTGTTCGACCAGCGCCTCCACCTGCGGGGTCA
>JBHYGP010000462.1:0-2267 GCA_051858935.1 Sphingomonas sp. | reverse complement strand
TCGATGTCCGCGCCCACGCCCTGCAGCTTTTCCTCGAGCCGCTCGTAACCGCGATCGAGGTGATAGATGCGGCTGACCTGGGTCTCCCCCTCCGCCACCAGACCGGCGAGGATCAGGCTCATCGATGCGCGCAGGTCCGTCGCCATCACCGGCGCGCCCACCATGCGATCGACGCCGCGCACCACGGCGGTGCGCCCGCTGACGGTGATGTCCGCGCCCATCCGCGCCAGTTCGGGCACGTGCATGTAGCGGTTTTCGAAGATCGTCTCGGTCAGCACGCTTGCGCCGTCCGCCTTGCACAGCATCGCCATGAACTGTGCCTGCATATCGGTGGCAAAGCCCGGATAGGGCGCGGTCGACAGGGTGATCGGCTTGAGCGGGCCGTTAGCCGCGACGCGGATGCCGTTGGGCTTTTCCTCGACCGTCACGCCGGCTTCAACCAGCGCGTCGAGCGTCGCGCGCATGTCGTCGGCCTTGGCCCCTTCGAGCAACACGTCGCCCCCGGTGATTGCGGCGGCGCAGGCATAGCTGCCCGCCTCGATCCGGTCGGGCATCACGCTATAGGTCGCGCCGTGCAGCCGCTCGCGGCCCTCGATCGTCAGCGTCTCGCTGCCAATGCCATGGATCGACGCGCCCATCGCGACCAGCAAATTGCACAGATCGACAATTTCCGGCTCACGCGCGGCATTGTCCAGCACCGTGGTGCCGCGCGCAGTGGCGGCGGCCATCAGCGCATTTTCGGTCGCGCCGACCGACACCACGGGAAAGCGGTAGCTGCCGCCGGGCAGACGCCCGCCCGGCGCGGTCGCCTTTACATAGCCCGCCGCAAGTTCGATCTCCGCGCCCATCGCTTCGAGCGCCTTCAAATGCAGGTCGATCGGGCGGTTGCCGATCGCGCAGCCGCCGGGCAGCGACACCGTCGCCTCCCCTTCACGCCCCAGCAAAGGCCCCAACACAAGGATCGACGCGCGCATCTTGCGCACGATGTCATAGGGCGCGACGGTCGAAGTCAGGCGCGACGCGCGGACGGTCAGCACGCGACCGAAATCATTGGGACGCGTCCCCTCGATCGCGGTCGATGCACCCAGTTCGTTGAGCAGATGCCCGAAGCTGTCGGCATCGGCGAGCCGCGGCAGGTTGCGCAGCGTCAGCGGCTCGTCGGTTAACAGCGCGCACGGCATGAGCGTCAACGCGGCGTTCTTCGCGCCGGATATAGCAATATTACCGGATAGGCGGTTTCCGCCGCGGATGAGAATACGGTCCATTGATGGGCTTCTATCGCTTCAAAGGGCGCGCGCAAGTGCGGCAGACCGCACCGCGGCTTGATCGACTTTAATGCGCTGATTTTCCAGCGATGCTTTGCAGGAGGAAGTTGGGGGAAGGGACAGAGTGTCAGGGAGTTGTTTCGCGGAAATCCTGGGCGAGCTGGTTACGCTCGTGCCGGGAGAACGGGCCGCGCTCGAACGGCTGGAGGAACGTCAGCGCCATATCCGGCGCGGCGCGATTCTGCTGCGCGAGAATGAGCCGGCGGATGAATTGTACATCCTCCGCAAGGGACTGGTGATGAGCTATGTCCTGCTCGACGATGGCAGCCGCCAGATCCTGCGCTTTCATTTCCCCGGCGACGTGCTGGGCATCTCCAGCATCGTCTATCGCGAATCGCCCGAAACCTTGTGCGCGCTGTCCGATTGCGTGGTGTGCCCGTTCGACCGTCAGGCGTTCAGCGAGCTGACGGTGCAGCACCCGCGCCTGTCATCGCTGATCCTGGTACTGTGCCAGATCGAGCGCGTGGCGCTGACCGACCGGCTCGCCGCGCTCGGTCGCACTTCGGCCAAGGCGCGTGTCGCAGCGCTGCTGCTCGAGCTGCGCAACCGGCTGCGCGGGACGGACAAGACGATCGACAAGGCGTTCAACCTGGGCCTGACGCAGGAAGAAATCGGCGACGCCACCGGCCTGACCTCGGTCCATGTCAACCGCATGCTGCGGCAATTGGAGGAAGAGGGGATGATCGGCCGCGAATCGGGTCGGGTCACGCTGATCGACGAAGCGGCGCTGGCCCGCGCGGCCAACTACGTGAACCGCTATGAGGGGCTGGACCTGAGCTGGCTGCCCGAGGCGCGCTGAGCGGCTACGCCTTTTCCAGCGTGCATTGCAGCGGGTGCTGGTTCTGTCGCGCGAAGTCCATCACCTGCGCGACCTTCGTCTCGGCGACTTCGTAGCTGAACACGCCGCATACCCCGACGCCGCGCTGATGCACTGCGAGCATC
>JBHYGP010000461.1:1565-2279 GCA_051858935.1 Sphingomonas sp. | reverse complement strand
CGCTCTCGGCACTGTCGAGGTCGGCGAGCGCGGCGGCGATCTCTTCATATTTCACGGGATGGACCCGCGCACCAAGCCAGGCGGCGGCGTTGAGCTCATAATAATCGTGCAGCGACGGTGCCTTACCGGGAATGCCGAAGATCATCATCGTCAGCAGTTCGTCGGGGCCGAGTGCGCCGTTCTTGAGATGGTCGACATTGCCGGAAAATTGCTCCGACAGGAAGAAACGCGCGCGGGCGAGCACCCAGTCATAGGGATCGCGATAGAGCAGGACGCGACGGGTCGGCGCGGTCTCGATCACCGATGCGTCGGCGAAGAACAAATGACCCCAGCTGAGCATTGGCCGGGCAGGGTCGAAGGCGTGGCGATGCTGTTGCAGGTTCGGCCACTGGATGAAGTCGGCTTGATATTGCTGGGCGGTGGGGACGAACATCCGCAGGATGTTGCGCAACAGGTGGCTTCCGCTCTTGGGCACGCTGTTGAGGAATACGCCCTGGCGCAACGGCGCCTGTCCGAACCGGGCATTTTCGGCGTCGAGGGTATCGGGCTGAACCCGCACATTCGGCATAAGGTCGGTCGCTCCCGCGTCGGAGGGTGAGCCGGAACTCAAAAAAACTGGGCGGCATGTTGCCATGCCGCCCAGCAAACCGAAAGTCCGGTCGGATCAGAACTTCGCGCGGACGTTCACGAACGCGCGACGCCCGACAAAGCCGT
>JBHYGP010000461.1:0-1555 GCA_051858935.1 Sphingomonas sp. | reverse complement strand
AAAAAAATGGGGGGGTTTTGTTGCCTGGCCCCCCCCCAACCCCACTGTCGGGTGGTAACATACGTGCGGGGGGCGGTACACCCCCGCGCCACGCCCGACAAAGCCGTACTGCGACGCGGCGACCACCGGGCCGAGCATCGAGATCTGCCCGCCGTTGAGCACCGAAACGCGCGGCGGACGGGTGTCGAACAGGTTGCTGACGCCGAGGGTGAGCTCGAAGTCCTTGTTGACCGCCTTGGTGATCGAGAAATTGTGGTAGAAGGTCGCCGGAGTAGTGAGAAGCGGGCAGTAGATGCCCCGCGTTTCCGGCTGCCCTGCAACATTGGTGTCGATGCACGGATCGCCGCTATTGTCGTCCAGGAAGTCCTGTACGTCGGACGTCGCGCCGATCACGTTCATGCCGTAGAACAGCGTCCAGTCATCCGGCATCGACCAGTTGACGCGGAAGTCGCCGACCCATTGCGGCGAACCCGCCTCGCCATTGTCCGACGTCGGGACCGAGGTCGGCAGCAGCTGGAAGGATTTGCGGGTCTGCCAGGTCATGTCCGCGAGGAACGAAACCGTGCCCCACGAGCCGAGGTCCTGACGGACCTGGACCTGAAGGTCGATGCCGCGGTTCTGCTGTTGCGCGATGTTCACGAACTGGTCGGACACCGTGTTGATGTTGTTCGGTGCCGCGGCCTGGCCACGGGTGAACAGATCGCACAGCGGCTCATTCGCGAAGTCGAGCGAGTCGTAGCAGCCGAAGATGATGTTGGCCGCACCGAGCTGGCTGATTTCCCCCTTCACCTTGATGTCGAAATAATCGACCGCGATGCTGAGGCGGGTGTCGCCGAGGAAGCTGAACTTCGGCGTCAGGATACCGCCAACGACGAAGGCCCGCGAGGTTTCGGCCTCCAGCTCGCCGATGCCGCCGCGTGAGATCGTGGTGGCGCTGACGCCGGTCGCCGGGTGGTTACCCGGGATGCCGTCGGCGGCGCAGTTGTCGGCGACGCGCTGGCTGATGCGGCCGGCCGCACGCTCCGACGTCCATTGGCGACAGATGTCGATCGAGCGCTGCGACGGGAAGCTGGTTTCGTCGGCCAGGAACTGTTCGAACAGCGCCGGCGCGCGGAACGACGTGCCGTAGCTGCCGCGGAAGCGGATCCAGTCGGTGATCGCCCAGTTGGCACCCAGCTTGTAGGTCCAGTTGCCGTTATCGCTGTCTTCATTCACCAGGCCGGGCATGGCGTTGGTGCGCTCGACGCTGACGTTGGTGACGCGACCCGCAGCCGAGAAGGTCAGTTCCTTGAAGAACGGCGTGTTGGCGAGCACGGGGACGTTGATTTCCGCGAACGCCTCGCTGGTCATCGAGTGACCTGCGGTGATGCCCGAGGTCGATGCACCCCATGCGTTGCCAGCCCGGGTGATCTCGCCCGGAACGTCGTTGATCTCGTCGCGGCGTCCGGCGATGCCGAACGCGAGGCCGAGTGGGCCGGCCGGCAGCGTCAAGAGATCACCCGAAATCGATGCCTCACCGGTGATCTGGGTATATTCGGTGACGCCTTCCTCCCAA
>JBHYGP010000460.1:0-2281 GCA_051858935.1 Sphingomonas sp. | reverse complement strand
GCTCGCCGTCCTCGCCGCGCTCGCCGCGAACCTCGCCAAGGCCAAGGGGCGGATGACGCGCGAAGAGGAAAAGGAAATCGTCCGGCACCTCGCCGAAGCCCCCGCCGCGCTCAACGACGCGCTGAGCCGCGACGAGGCGATCGAGGCGATGGCCGGCAGCGTCGCCGGCGCGCGCGACGTCCTCTATCTCGGCCGCGGCACCGACTATCCGCTGGCGATGGAAGGGGCACTCAAGCTCAAGGAAATCAGCTATATCCACGCCGAGGGCTATGCCGCGGGCGAGATGAAGCACGGCCCGATCGCGCTGATCGACGAGAATGTCCCCGTGATCGTCATCGCGCCGAGCGGCCCGCTGTTCGAAAAGACCGTCAGCAATATGCAGGAAGTGCAGGCGCGCGGTGGCAAAGTCGTGCTGATCTCCGACGCCGAGGGGATTGCCGCTGCGGGCGAGAATTGCCTCGCGACGATCGAGATGCCGCGCGTCCACCCGCTGATTTCGCCGATCGTCTATGCGGTGCCGGTGCAGCTGCTGGCGTACCATGTCGCGGTGGCCAAGGGCACCGACGTCGACCAGCCCCGCAACCTTGCCAAGTCGGTGACGGTGGAGTGAGGCTGTCGGGGACCTGGAGCGGGTGAAGGGAATCGAACCCTCGTCGTGAGCTTGGGAAGCTCCTGCTCTACCATTGAGCTACACCCGCGAGGCGCGCCGAAATCGAAGGTTTGGGCGTCGTTGTCAAGCTGCATCGCGCGGGTTCGCTGCCTTGGCGCTGGTCACGTGTTCGCCTAACCCGGCGTTATCCAGTCCGGGTGACGCTTTGCTATCAATAATGTGGGTATACCGGCAGCGGGGAAATGGGGCCGGAGCTGGAGCTGCGAGCACTCTGTCTTTCGGCAAACGCGCTGCTCGCGGGAGCAATGCCCGTGGATGCTGATGGCCTGTCGGATACGATGCTGTCGCCGGACGACGATCGCCGCGCGGATGTGCGAACCACCACCTTGTTTCAGGTTGCGCGCCTGCTCACCGACGATGGCGTGCAACATCTCTGCCTGATCCGCAACATCGGCCCCGGCGGGATGATGCTGGAAATTTATGCGCCGCTGGAACCCGGCGTGCGCGTGCGGGTCGAGCCCAAGGTGTGCGATCCGATCACGGGCGTGGTGTGCTGGGCGCAGGCGGGTCATGCGGGGATCAGGTTCGACGAGCTGGTCGATGTTCACACCTATCTTCACACCCATAATGTGCTGCTCCCCGATCAGCTGCCGCGCTGTCCACGGGTCACCACCGCAACGCGTGCGCGGTTGCGTATCGGTGCGGTTTGGCATTTGGTCCCGCTGGTGGATCTGTCCCAGGGCGGCGTGAAGGTCGAAACCGATCTGCCGGTTGAGTTGGGGCAGGGGGTCGAGATCGACATTGACGGCATCGGCGTGCTGGGCGCGCATGTCCGCTGGGTGCGCGGCGAGCGATTGGGGCTAGTCTTCACCTGTCCGTTGCGGCTGGCGCTGGTTGCGCAGTGGATCGCGACGCACGGCGACGCGCCCGGAACGGTGCGCGCCGCCTGACATCGTTTAGTCGATGGTGCGCCCGAGTTCACGATTGAGCCACAGCGCCGCCAGCGTACCGATCGCACCCGACAACAGATAGGCACCGGCCGCCAACAGGCCGAACTCCGCCGACAGCCACAGTGCCGCCAGCGGCGCGAAGCCAGCGCCGAACAGCCAGGCAAGGTCCGATGTCAGCGACGATCCGGTATAGCGGTGACGCTGCTGGAAGCTGGCCGACAGCGCGCCCGAAGATTGACCGAATGACAGGCCGAGCAGCACGAAACCGAGCAGCATGAACGCCGCTTCGCCGGCTTCGCCCATTTCGAGCAGCTGCGGCGCAAAACCGCTGAAGGCGGCGATCGCAGCGGCGGTGGCGGCGAGGACGGTGCGGCGCCCGACGCGGTCGGCGAGATAGCCCGAGGCGATGATCGCGCCGACGCCGAGCGCGGCGGCGACCGCCTCGATCGCGAGGAAGCGGACCGGCGATTCTTCGGTGTACAGGAACACCCAGGACAGCGGGAACACCGTGACCATGTGGAACATCGCAAAGCTCGCCAGCGGGGCGAAGGCGCCGAGGATGATCGTGCGCCATTCCGACCGGATTGTCTCGGTCATCGGTGCCGGCTGAAGCTCGCGCCGCTCGAACAACGTGGCATATTCGGGCGTCACGACGATGCGCAGCCGCGCGAAAAGCGCGACGACGTTGATCGCGAACGCTACGAAGAACGGATAGCGCCAG
>JBHYGP010000459.1:0-2286 GCA_051858935.1 Sphingomonas sp. | reverse complement strand
CGACCAGCAACCGCCGCGACCAGCTGCTCGACAGGCCACGGATCAGTGCCGGGTCGAGCTTGATCGCATCCGGGGTAAAGCGCGACAGCAGCGCAAGGCCGACATCGCCCGATCCGAAATCATCGAACGCCGTCTGCATGTGCATCTTGCGATGCGCCTCGATCGTTTCCGCCATGCGGCATCCGTCGAGCCGGTCATGTTCGGCGAATTCGAACATCAGCCGCTCGGGCGGCAGGCCGGTTTCCTTGGCGACCCGCATGGTCCGCTCGCTGTCGGCGAAGGGATCGGTGATCACGTCGGGGAAGAAGTTGATCGACAGCAGCGCTGCAGTCTTGAGGATTCCCGCTTGCACGGCCTGCTTGATCGCGGTGACCCGGCATTGCTGGTCAAAGGCATAGCGATCCTGTGGCTCGACCGCGTCGATCACTTCACGCGCCGACTCGCCGTGCGGCCCGCGTACCAGCGCCTCATAGGCATAGACCTCACCCAGCCGCGCATCCCAGACGGGCTGGAACGCCATGGTCAGGTTGAAATCGGGCTCGGCCTTGGCCGCGGCAAGGGGCGAAACAGTCTGCATCAGCATCTCCACGCGTTCATTTTAGGATGGCGGACGCGTGGATGGTTAACCCGGCTCAGGATTCTTGCCGTGGACGGCGGCGCGCTTCCTATTTCATGGCGGCAGGGTCGATCGTGATCGTGCTCTTCCCCCATGTCGACACGCGCGACGCGCTGCCGCCGTCGAGGATCGCGCGAATCTGGGTGGGCGGGGGCAGACGGTCGCGGGGCGGATAGTTGATCGTGTCGCCGGCGCGCACGACGCTGACCGCCCAGCTTTTCGGCCCATTCTGGTCGAGCAACATGCCACTCGCCGACGGGCGCGCCCAGATGGCGAGCCCCGCATCGGATGCGGCCATCAAATAGGAATCGCGGGCACCGTTCGGCCGATAGAGTGGCGTGGGGCTGTTGGCAGCCCGGTCCGCGCACCAGATCACGGGCGGGCCTTGTTCGGCATCGGCCTTTTTGTCCTTCTTCGCGGCACCCCCCGCCATCTGCGCCATGATCGCGTCCAACAGTGCGCCCGCGCCGGCACTCTCGACCTTCGCCGGCTTCGAATCGCCATCCAGGGCGAGGCGGTCGGTGCAATCGGCGACCGCGGCAGCGTCTGGCGCAGCTTCGACCTTGCCGGGCCAGCCCAGCGCCGCGACCACTGCTTCGGTTCGGCGCAGCAACGAGGCAACCTCAATCTGCGTCGCGGTGTGGCGGATCTTCACGAGCCATTCGCCCATCGGGATCATGGTCAGCGTCGTGCTGCGGAACGGCCCCTCGCTCAGCGTCCAGCCGATCCGCATCGCGGATGGGTTGGACTGGCCTGGCGGAGTGAAGGCGGTGGGGGTGCCAAACGGGGTCTTGCGCCCATAGGCCCGGCGTTGCTCGACCGTGTGTCGGGCGACATCGAACCACAGCGATGCCGACCCCGACTTCACACGATAGAGGTAGATGCTGACCTCCTCGCTCTGGTCGGGAGCCTGGTAGGTGAACATAAGGTCCAGCTGTGGCTTGACGAACTCACTCCCGCCAGTGCGCGGGAGATCGATCAGCGCGGCGGGGAAGCTCAAACCGCTATGTCCATGCTTGTACGGCGCGCCAGTTCGAGCCTTGATCGCCGCGGGCTTGTCCTGCGCCACGGCGACGCTGCTGATCAGGAGCAGACCGGCTGCGATGGAATGTTTGAGCAAGGCGGCTTCTCCCCGGTTGAGCGCGGAGGCTGCCAGCAAGCGGCTGAGTCGCCAACCGAAAACCCGCCATGTCAGGCCGATTGCGTGAATCCGATCCGACGCTGGGCGGGGTCCGCCTCGATCAGCGTCAGCACCGCGGTATCGCCCGGAGTGAGACCCGCTGCGTCGATCCGGGCGGTGATGGGGAGGGCGCAGAGCTGGATCGTGGCGCCCCGGTCGTCGTTCGCGGTCACGACCGCGTCGAACCGCTCGCCCTCGCGTCCCGAGAGCATCACCGCCTCGGCCATCGCAATGACGGCGCGGTCGATCTGGCCGGCGCGGCCGTCGGCACGGGCCATCACCTTGGGCAGACGCCCAAAGGCTGCCTCGACATGCGCCGGTACCGTTCTGCCATTGGCGACCGCCAGCGCGGCCTCGACGACATAGCGGTCGGCCAGTCGCCGCAACGGGGCAGTGGCATGGGCATAGGAAGCGGCCACCGCCGCGTGCCACGGCGTCTCGCCCTGTGCATAGGCACGATAGCCCGCCCCGTTCCCCGCCCGGCGAATCG
>JBHYGP010000458.1:0-2297 GCA_051858935.1 Sphingomonas sp. | reverse complement strand
GGTGCCGGAGGACATCATGACGCCAGCACCCATTATCGTCTCCGCATTGTTCGGGCGGCAGGATCAGGCCGCGTTCGATGCGTTGCGGCGGGAGCATTTCCCGCCTGAGCGTAACGTCCTGTCGGCGCATCTGACGCTATTCCATCACTTGCCACCCTCGGCGTTGGACGAACTCAAGCACCGCCTTAACGCCGCCACACGCGGCGTGCGTGCGCCGGTTGCGCGGGCGGCGGGGCTGATGTCGCTGGGGCGGGGCGTGGCGGTGAAGATCGAATCGCCCGGCCTGACCGCGATCCGCCGCGAGCTGTGCGAGGCGTTTGCGGGGCTGTTGACGCCGCAGGACGCGGGCGGCTGGCGACCGCATGTGACGATCCAGAACAAGGTTCAGCCCTCGGTGGCCAAGCTGTTGCTGGCGGCGCTGAGCAAGGACTTTCAGCCGCGCGACGTCGAGATCGCGGGCATTGCGACCTGGTATTATCGCGGCGGGCCGTGGGAGCCGATTTCGCGTCACATGTTCGCTTGACCGCGCCGGAATCGCTGCCTATGTGCGCCGCTCTCGCTCGCGCCGGAACGGCTGCGAGGCGCCTTGGTAGGGCGGAGTAGCTCAGTTGGTTAGAGCACGGGAATCATAATCCTGGGGTCGGGGGTTCAAGTCCCTCCTCCGCTACCATTCATCCTCCGGCATCGCGGATCGTGTCCATCGCGACGAAGGTCGATGTGCTCGCGACGTGCGGCAGGCTGGAGATGCGTTCGCCGAGCACTTCGCGATAGCGGCGGATGTCGGCGGTGCGGACCTTGAGCAGATAGTCGAAACTGCTGGCGATCATGTGGCATTCCTCGACCTCGGGGATTTTGAGGACGGCCTGACGGAACGCCTCCAGCGCGTCCTCGCGGGTGTCGGACAGTTTGACCTCGGTAAAGGCGATGTGATCGAGACCGAGGCGGGCGGGGTCGATGATCGCGCGGAAGCCGCGGATGACGCCGCTGGCAAGCAGGCGTTTCACGCGGACCTGACACGGCGTCTTGGACAGGCCTACCCGCGCCGCGAGGTCGGTGATCGAGATGCGGCCTTCGACGCGCAGGACTTCGACGATCTTGCGGTCGAACGGGTCAAGATCACTGTGATCGAGGGTGTGGGCGCGCATTTCGTCTGCCAATCCGTCAAAATGAAGGCGAAATGCCAAGCATGGCGCGACTCAAAAGTCCATCTGCCGTGCTGGTCTTTGATAGGATGTTGGTATGACCCAGCCCTTTGCCGAATTCGCGCCGCCCGTTCGCCCCGCTACCCCGCTGCGCGCGGCGATCACCGCCGCCTATCGTCGGCCCGAGCCGGAGTGCCTTGCGCCGCTGATCGAGGCGGCGACGCTGCCGACGGGGACGCGCGAGGCGGCGAAGGCGACCGCGACGGCGCTGATCTCCGCGCTGCGTGCCAAGCACAAGGGCACCGGGGTCGAGGGGCTGGTGCAGGAATATGCGCTGTCGAGTCAGGAGGGCGTGGCGCTGATGTGTCTGGCCGAGGCGTTGCTGCGCATCCCCGATGCGGCGACCCGCGACGCGCTGATCCGCGACAAGATCTCTGACGGCGACTGGAAGTCGCATGTCGGTGACGGTCGCTCGCTGTTCGTCAACGCCGCGACCTGGGGGCTGGTGGTCACCGGCAAGCTGACCGGGAGTGTCAACGACGCGGGCCTCGCTGCGGCGCTGACGCGGCTGATCGCGCGGGCGGGCGAGCCGGTCATTCGGCGCGGCGTCGATATGGCGATGCGGATGATGGGCGAGCAGTTCGTCACCGGCGAGACGATCGCCGAGGCGCTCAAGCGCGCGCGCCCGCTGGAGGCGCGCGGCTTCCAGTACAGCTATGACATGCTGGGCGAGGCCGCGACGACGATGGCGGATGCCGATCGCTATTATCGCGATTACGAGAATGCGGTGAACGCGATCGGCGCGGCGTCGGCGGGGCGCGGGGTGGTCGGCGGGCCGGGGATTTCGATCAAGCTGTCGGCGCTGCACCCGCGCTATGCCCGCGCGCAGGCCGGGCGGGTGATGGCCGAACTGCTGCCGCGCGTGAAGGCGCTGGCGGTGCTGGCGAAATCCCACGACATCGGCTTCAACATCGATGCCGAGGAGGCCGACCGGTTGGAGCTTTCGCTCGACCTGCTCGAAAGCCTGGCGCTCGACCCCGATCTGGTCGGCTGGGATGGGCTGGGGTTCGTGGTGCAGGCCTATGGCAAGCGCTGTCCGTTCGTGATCGACTGGATCATCGACCTGGCGCAGCGTGCCGGGCGGCGGATCATGGT
>JBHYGP010000457.1:6188-10285 GCA_051858935.1 Sphingomonas sp. | reverse complement strand
CCGCTCTCTCTCGGGCAGGATGCGTCGGGCTGGGCGAATCAGGTCTATCGCGCGCTGCGGCGGATCGAGCCGGGGGTGGTCGCCGGGACCAACCGGTTGGCGCAGGGTGGCACGGCGGTCGGCACCGGCCTCAACGCACCAGAGAATTTCGCGGGCGCATTCTGCGCCGCGCTCGGCGAGATTACCGGCCACCCGTTCATGCCCGCAGAGAATGCGTTCGAGGCGCTCGCCTCCAACGACCCCCTCGTCCACCTGTCCGGCACGCTCAACACGCTCGCAGTGGCGCTGACCAAGATCGCCAACGACATCCGCCTGCTCGGCTCCGGTCCACGCTCGGGCCTTGGCGAACTGGAGCTGCCCGCCAACGAACCGGGCAGCTCGATCATGCCGGGCAAGGTCAACCCGACCCAGTGCGAGATGCTGACGATGGTCGCGGGGCAGGCGATCGGCAATCACATGGCGGTCACCGTCGGCGGGATGCAGGGCCATCTCGAACTCAATGTGTTCAAGCCGCTGATCGGCGCGGCGGTGCTGCGCTCGATCCATCTGCTCAGCATCGGCATGGAGAGCTTCGCCGAACGCTGTGTCGAGGGGATGACCGCGAATGAGGGCCGCATCGCCGAACTGGTCGAGCGCTCGCTGATGCTGGTCACCGCGCTCGCGCCCGAGATCGGTTACGACAATGCCGCCAAGATCGCCAAGACCGCGCATGAGCAGGGGACGACGCTGCGGGAGGCGGGGCTGGCGCTCGGGCTGGTCGATGCCGCGACCTTCGATCGCCTCGTCCGGCCCGAAACGATGGTTTGAGCGGAACCGGATTCGGTTTCGCGCTTTTCCTCCCGCAACGGAGGGTTGGTTAATGGACGGATCGATCATCGGTGCGCTGCTCGGCGGAGTTGCGGTCGCGTTTGCGGGCGCAGCGTTCTGGACCGGACTGCGCGGAATGGGCGAGGTGTTCGACCTCGCCACCGGCAACAAGGAGTTTGGACGATGATCGGCGATCTGGTGGCAGGCTATATCGGCAAGCGGATCGATGAGAGCGATGGCGAGGGCGGTACGCTCGGCACGATCGCCGGCATTGCGGCATGGCGCGTCGGCAAGACCGTTGTTCCTGCCGCGATCGTGATCGGCGCTGCGGCATTCGGATATCGCTATCTGCGCCGTCGCATGCGGACGGCGACATGATCCGCACGCTCTTCGCCGCGTTGCTCGGTCGCGCGATCGACCGTCGCGACGGGCGCGGCGGGATGAAGGGCGCGATCATCGGCGCGATGGGCCAGCGTGCGCTGACGCGCATGGGACCGTTCGGCTGGGTAATCGGCGGGCTGATTCTACTCTGGTCGCTACTTACCGGGCGCAAAAGGCGCTATTGAGTCCTCCCCTCCGCTTGACGTAACCGCCCCGCCCGCGCCAATGGCGCGCATGGCGCATCGCGATTCCAAATATGAGTTCGACCGCAGGGGCGTATTGTTCGTCCTGTCCTCCCCCTCGGGTGCGGGCAAGTCGACCATCGCACGCAAGCTGCTCGAGCGGGAGCCTGGCATGGGCGTCTCGGTCTCCGCGACCACCCGCCCGATCCGCGCTGGCGAGCAGGATGGCCGCGAATATCATTTTCTCAGCACCGACGAATTCAAGGCCGCCGCCGCGCGGCATGAATTCCTCGAATGGGCGCATGTCTTCAACTATCGCTACGGCACCCCGCGTGAGCCGGTGAAGCGCATGCTCGCCGACGGGCAGGACGTGCTGTTCGACGTCGACTGGCAGGGCGCGCAACAGCTGTTCCAGCTTGAGGGCGGCGACGTCGTCCGTATCTTCATCGTGCCCCCGTCGCTCGCCGAGCTCGAAAAGCGCCTTCGCGCCCGCGCGACCGACAGCGAAGATGTGATCCAGTATCGCATGAAGCGCGCCGAGCGCGAGCTGAGCCACTGGGACGGCTATGACTATGTCGTCGTCAATGACGACCTCGACGGTTGTTTCGAGAAGGTCCACACGATCCTCAAGGCCGAGCGCGAAAAGCGTTCGCGCAAACCCGGCCTGATCGGCTTCATCCGCGAACGCGCCGAAGAAGCGATCGAGATGGGCCTCGCCACCCGCTGATTTTCTGCTTCTTCCCGCGTTCCCATGCGTTAGGCTGGACGAAACCATGGGGAGAGCCGAAATGCCAAGAATTTTGCTGGGTGGCCTGCTTGGCGGGGTCGCGATGTGGATCGTCGGATTCATCTTCTGGGGCACGCCCTTGTCGATGTTGGCGACCAGCAATGCTGGCGATTCGGCGAGCGTCGCGGTTCAGGCCGTGCTTGCCCAGCATCTCGCCCCCAATGGCAGCGGCGCCTATCCGATCCCCTGGCCCGGCACGCCGCTCGGCACACAAGCCTATGGCGAGGGGCCGATCGCGATGGTCCTGCTCAACACCAACGGCTTCGCGCTGCCCGATACCGGAGCGCTGATCGGCGGACTGGTGCTCGGCATCGCCTGTGCGCTGCTGCTCGCCTTCGCGCTCGCGCGGCTGACCACCGGCATGAGCTTTACCCAGCGGCTGACCGCGGTCGGCCTGTTCGCGGTTGCCTTCACCGCATACAGCCAGCTCGGCCAGCCGATCTTCAACCACGCGCCCTGGGGCTATTTCATCTATCTGTGGATCAGCGAGATTGCCGGGTGGCTCGCCGCCGGTGCGGTGATCGCCTGGGCCTTGCCGCGTCCCTCCGCCGCCCCCGCCGCCGGGTGACACCCGCCGGAGCGCGGGCTATGATCGGGGCATGGCGCGATCGATCCTGATCCTGGGCGGCGGCACGGCCGGTTGGCTGACCGCCGCCTATCTGGCGCGCGCGCTGGGCGGCGAGGACGTGGGCGGGCCGCGCATCACCCTGCTCGAATCGCCCGATATCGGGATTATCGGTGTGGGCGAGGGGACGTTCCCCACGATCCGCAACACGCTGCGCTATCTCGGCATCGACGAAGGCGATTTCATCCGCGCAACGGGTGCGACGTTCAAACAGGGCATCCGTTTCGACGACTGGGTCGAAACCCCGCGCCCGGGCGAGCGCCGGTCGTTCCTCCATCCGTTCGAGGCACCGTTCCACGCCGACGATACCGATCTGGTCGGCTGGTGGCTGCTCCAGGACCCGGCGACCCGCGCCCCGTTCGCGGAGGCGGTGACGATCCAGAACCGCGTTGCGGAGGCCAACCGCGCGCCCAAGCGCCCGGATGAGGGCGATTATGCCGGTCCGCTCAACTATGCCTATCATTTCGACGCGGCGAGCTTTGCTCAGGTGCTTGCCGACCGCGCCCGCGCGCTGGGAGTCCGCCATCTGCAAGGGACGCTGCACGGCGCGGCACTGGACGAACGCGGCCACATCGCGCGCGTGGAAACTCCCGAACATGGCGCGCTGACCGCAGACCTCTATGTCGATTGCAGCGGCTTTCGCGCCGAACTGATCGGCGAAGCACTCGGCTCCCCGCTGAGCTCGGTCCGCGACCAATTGTTCACCAACCGCGCGCTGGCGTGCAAGCAGCCCTATGATCGACCCGACGCCCCGCTCGCCAGCACCACCATCGCGGCGGCGCATGAAGGCGGGTGGATCTGGGACATTGGCCTCGCCAACACCCATGGCGTCGGCTGCGTCTATTCGAGCGCGCACCTGAGCGACGACCGCGCGGAGGCGATCCTGCGCACCTATCTCGGCGTCGGCGATGGCGACCTGTCGATCCGCCGGATCGACTTCGACGCCGGCTATCGCGAGCGGCAATGGGTCGGCAACACCGTTGCGGTCGGGCTCGCGGCCGGGTTCGTCGAGCCGCTCGAAGCGACCGGGGTCGTGATGATCGAGGCGGCGGTGGCGATGATCGCCGAACTCTTCCCCCACAGCGGCCCGATCGACGCCCCTGCGCGCCGCTTCAACGAAGTGATGGCCGCGCGCTACGCCAACATCGTCAACTTCCTGAAGCTGCATTACTGCCTCAGCCGCCGCGACGAACCCTTTTGGCGCGACAATGGCGAAGCGGCGAGCATCCCCGATCGGCTGCGCGACCTGCTCGATCAATGGCGGCACCGCCCGCCCAGCCGCTACGACTTCACCCTCGATCTCGAGAGCTTCGCC
>JBHYGP010000457.1:0-6166 GCA_051858935.1 Sphingomonas sp. | reverse complement strand
TCTTCAACTATCAGTACATCCTCTACGGGATGGAATTTCGCACCGACCTGACCGGCGTCTCGTCCGACCGCGTGGCGCTGCGTGCGGCGGAACTGCTGTCCGCACGCATCCGCGGCTTCGGCGAGCGCGCCAGCACTGACCTTCCCTCGCACCGCGCCCTGATCGAACGCATCAACGCCATCGCCCCCGCAACCGCCGCCTGAAAACAATCCTCCCCCGCAAGGGGGAGGTGTCAGCGTAGCTGACGGAGGGGGAGGAAGGGTATCGGCGCGAGCCGAAAGCACGCAGCCATCCTCCCCCTCCGTCGCCTTCGGCGCCACCTCCCCCTGGCGGGGGAGGATAGATTGCCGCTAGGCCAGCCGCGCCGCAATCGGCTGCGTCGGCCCAGCACCGTCCTCACCACTGATCGCATCCAGTTCGCCGCTTTCGCGCGCCTTTTTGCCATAGACCAGTTCGAACAGCGGCCCGGCCATCATCGTCGTGACGATCGCCATCAGCACCATCATCGAAAACAGCGTCGGCCCGATCACGCCCTTTTGCAGGCCGATATTGATGATGATCAGCTCCATCAGCCCGCGCGAGTTCATCAGCGCGCCGATGCCCAGCGCGGTGCGATTATCCTCGCCCGCCAGCCGCGCAGCGGCCCAGCATGCGCCGAACTTGGCCAGGATCGACACCGCGAGGATGCCGAGCGCGATGGCGAGCAAAGGCAGGCTGTTGACCATGTCCATCCGCGTGTTCAGCCCCGAATAGGTGAAGAACATCGGCAGCAGCATCACCACCGCCAGCGGCTCGACCTTGCGCTTCAGCTCATCGACGAACAGCCCGCGCGGCATGACCGCGCCGAGCAGAAAGCCGCCGAACACGGCATGGATGCCGATCGCGTCCATCAGGAATGCCGACGCGCAGAACAGGATCAGCGTGATCGCGAGCACGGTGTTGCTCATCTCGCCGCGCGCCTCGACCGCGCGACCCAAGGGGGCGAGCAGGCGCTTGCCGAACATCACCATGAAGACGGCGTAGCTGACGCCTCCCACGATCGCGATCACGGCGATGCCCGGCCCGCCGCCGAACGTCGCCAACACGATCGCCAGCACGCACCACGACACAGCGTCGTCGAACGCCCCGGCGGTCAGCGACAGCGTACCGAGCGAGGTCTTGGCCAGGCCACGCTCGTTGATGATCCGCGCCAGCATCGGGAATGCGGTCAGCGCGATGCACGCGCCCATGAAGAGGGTCGCGTTCCACTGGCTGATCCCCTCGGCAAACAGGCCGGGGACGGTCAGCAGCAGCGGGGTGATCAGCGCGGCCATCAGGAATGGCGTGGCAATCCCCGCCACCGACACGCTCGCCGCGCTCTTCGCCTTGGTCTTGAAATGGTCGAGGTGCAGCGTGCATCCGACCAGAAACATGTACAGCCCGACGCCGAACTGCGCACCGACATACAGGACGTTCTTGGTCTCCTTGGGGAAGATCGCGGCCTGAAGATCGGGGAAGAACAGGCCCAGCAGCGACGGGCCGAGCACGACGCCCGCGATCATCTCGCCCACCACCTGCGGCTGGCCGAGGAACTTCTGGCCCAGCCATCCGACGACGCGCGCGGTCAGGATGATCAGGGCGAGCTGCAGGAAGAAATGGATGCTGTAGTCGGTCGGGGTAAAGCTCGCTGCGGCGTTCACCGCCGGACCATGCGCGCCCATGATATCGCCCAGCGCGCGCAGGCTGTCGTCGAGCAAGTCCTGAAACAAAATGCCTCTCCCCCATGCCCGATCCGGCGATGCCGTCGGGCCATTGGGGGCAGGGGAACCGGAAATTTCGTCCCGCGCAAGCACGTGCGACAACGTTGGCAGCCCGCCCGATGTCGATTTTCCAGGGAGTTGCCGAATCTGTGGCAGCGATGCTACAAGATAGGTACATACCTACATAATGTGGCGATCCTGGTAGGTATATAGGCTCAAAATTGGGGCGGTAGATGCGGGTCGTAACCAGCCGTGAGTTCAATCAGGACGTCAGCAAGGCGAAGCGATTCGCGCGCGACGCGCCGCTATTCGTCACTGATCGCGGGCGGCCCACCCATGTGCTGCTCAGCATCGACGCCTATCGCCAGCTGAGCGGCGAGCATCAGAGCATCGTCGATCTGCTCGCCGCGCCGGAAGGCACGATATTCGATGCCAAGCCCGGGCCACGCGGCCGGGATGGACGGGGAGGGCGCTGATGTTCCTCCTCGACACCGCCATCGTCGTGGAATTGCGCGACGCGCGCGGGCCGGGTGCCGACCCGGCGCTGGTCAGCTGGGCCAGCGGCATCCCGCACCAACGCATGTTCCTCTCCGCCGCCAGCCTGGTCGATCTGGAGCGCGCCGCGTCGGACGCCGCGCGCGCGAGCCGCGATCTCGGTGCCGCATGGCGCGGCTGGATCGACGGGCAATTGCTCCCCGCCTTTGCCGGTCGCATCCTCCCGATCGACGCGGCGGTGGCGCAGCGGCGCGGGCAGCTGCCCTATGCCGATTTGCATGACGGCCTGCTCGCCGCGACTGCGGTCGAGCATAATCTGACGCTGGCGACGTCGCGCAAAGCGGCGTTCAAGGCGGGCAAGGTCAAGCTGCTCGACCCGCGCGCTCACGCCGATGCGCCTGAGCCCGAAGACTGGCGCGAAGCCGCCCGCGCGGGTTCGGCATGGCTCAAGACGTTCTTCGTGCGGGCATAGTAGTCAATCCTCCCCCGCCAGGGGGAGGTGGCACGCGCAGCGTGACGGAGGGGGAGGACGGCTGTGTCCCCCAGTCTCTTCCGGCGTGCGTCCTCCCCCTCCGTCGCCATTCGGCGACACCTCCCCCTGGCGGGGGAGGATTAAGGGCTAAACCAACCCCAAAAACCGCACCGCCGCCTCAAACTCCATCCGCCGTGCGTCGCGCGCCTTGCGGGCCAGCTCGTCCTCGCCCCAATGTTCCACCTGCCAATCCTCATCCAGATTGGCGGCGGACCAGATATCCTCGGCATCCGCAGCGCGTTCGATCAATGCCAGCGCCGCGACCAGCGACCCGGTGATCGTTACGACCGGCGACAGCCCGGCGAGCTCGAACGCCGACCGCGCCGCCACCGCTTCGCCCAGCGCCGCCACCGCATCGCCGGGCTGTGCGACGTGAACGATCCCCGTGGTCGGGATCAGCACCGCACCATAGCGCAGCTGCGCCCAGTCGAGCAGCGGGTCCCAGCTCGCCGCTTGCCGCAATTGCAGCTCCAGCGGGTGGTCGGCGCGGTAGCAGAGCAGGTCGCTCTCGCCATATTTGGCAAGGCCCGCCGCGAAGACGGCCGGGTCGGGCGCGATGCGGTCGATGGCGGCGTTGGACAGGCCGGTGAGTGGCATCGCGCGCGGGTCGATCGTCTCGCCGACCCCGCGCCACTCGTCCGCCACCGCCTCGGCCAGCGCAGGATTGGGCAGCGTCAGCGGTGCGCGACCGGGCGTGCGCACCGGCTTGCCGTCGAGATGCACGTCATGCCCGCCATCGGCCGCGACCAGCGCGACCTCTTTCCAGAACCGTCGCATGGGGTCAGTCTTGCGGCGGGGTGCGCCAGCGCCGGGCGAGCGCGCGCGGCACCACGGCGATGCAATAGAGGCCGGACATCAGGATCGCCGCGCCCAGCAGGCGCATCGGCATATCCTCGGCGCGGCCCATGATGATGAGGCCGAACACCGCGCCGGCGACCGCGATCATCTGCGCGAACACCATCGTGAAATAGCGGTTGCGGGCCTGATCCTCGGTCATAACGCCTCCAACAGCGCCGGCAGTTCGCGCGCATGCGTCGTCACATGATGCGCCCCGGCGGCATGCAATTCATGCGCCTCGTGATAGCCCCACGCAACCCCGACCGCGTGCGTGCCCGCGTTCACCGCCATCGCGATGTCATAGCTGGTGTCGCCGATCATCGCGGTGCGCAGCGGATCGCCGCCCGCCTCGGCAATCGCGGCGTGCAGCATCGCCGGATGCGGCTTGGACGGGTGCCGGTCGGCGGTCTGCAGCGTGACGAAGCGGTCGGTCAGCCCGTGATGATCGAGGATCAGCGCGAGCCCGCGATCCGACTTGCCGGTGGCGACGCCCAGCAGCCAGCCGGTGTCGCTCAGCGCCTCGATCGCTTCGGCCACCCCATCGAACAGCGGCTCGGGATCCAGCGCCGCGTCCATCCGCATCGCGTGGAACGCGCTTTTATATGCCTCGGCCATGGCGGCGTGCATCGCGGGCTCGGCCTGTGGCAACAGTTGGGCGATCGCGGGGACAAGGCTGAGGCCAACGATCCGCCGGATATCCTCGCGCGTCGGCGGGTCGAGCCGATGCTGGACGAAGCACGCCTCCATCGCGCGACAGATATTGGCCTGCGAGTCGACCAAGGTGCCGTCGCAGTCGAACACGGCGAGACGGATCATGGCTTCTTGGTCGGCTTCCGCGCAGGCTTCTTGTCGACCTTCTTGTCCGCCTTCTTGTCGTCCTTCTTCCCCGGCTTCGCCTTCTTCACCGTCGTGTCGCGGCGGCCCTGCCGCTCACCACGGCGCTCCTTGCGCACCGTCTTGGCATGCGCCTTGGCCCAGGCCTTTTCCTGCTCCTTGGTCGGCGGCGCCTTTTCGTCCGACGGCAGATTGTCGCCATCCTCAAGGTTGAAGCCGAGCTGGACCAACGTCTCCGCGAAATGCGTCGGCAGGTCCGCCTTCACGTCCAGCTTGCCGCCATCGGGATGGTCGATGCGGATGCGGCGCGCGTGCAGGTGCATCTTGCGGCTGATGCTGCCCGACAGGAACGCTTCGGCCATGCCGTATTTGCCGTCGCCGACGATCGGATGGCCGATCGCCGCCATGTGGACGCGCAGCTGGTGGGTGCGCCCGGTATGCGGCTGCAGCTCGACCCAGGCGGCGCGGTTGCCGGCACGGTCGATCACGCGATAGCGGGTGCGCGCGGCCTGGCCCTCTTTCTCGTCGACCTGCATCTTCTCGCCGCCAGTACCCGGCTGCTTGCCGATCGGGAGTTCGATGAACCCGTCCTCGATGCTCGGCACGCCGACGACCACGGCCCAATAGGTCTTGCGCGCGGTGCGTCCCGAAAAGCTCTTCGAGAAATACGCCGCCGCGCGCGCCGTCCGCGCCAGCACCAGCGCGCCCGACGTGTCCTTGTCGAGCCGGTGGACCAGCTTGGGCCGCACATCGAGCTCGTAATAGAGCCCGTCGAGCAGCTGATCGACATGATCGTGCGTCTTGGTGCCGCCCTGCGTCGCAAGGCCCGGCGGCTTGTTGATCACCATCGCCTGCCCATCACGATGGATCACCATCGATTCGGCGAATTCCATCTGCTCGGGCGAGAGCTGGGGACGCGCCTTTTTGGGCTTTGCCGCCACCGCCGCCGCCTGCGCCGCGTCCGCCGGGGGCACGCGGATCACCTGCCCCGCCTGAATGCGATCACCGGGAGTCGCGCGCGCGCCATCGACCCGCAGCTGCCCCGTCCGCGCCCAGCGCGACACGATGTTGAAGCTGGTATCGGGCAGATGCCGCTTGAACCAGCGATCGAGCCGGATCCCGTCATCGTCGAGCGCGACTGTGAACTGGCGGACATTCTCGGTGCTCATGCCGCCACCATCCGGCTGAATTGCAGCCCCGCAAACAGCGCCCCGACCGACAGCACGACCGATGCGACGATGTAGAACGAAGCGGTCATCAACTCGCCCCGCTCGATCATCAGCACGGTCTCAAGCGAAAAGGCCGAAAAGGTCGTGAACCCGCCCAGCACGCCGACGCCGAGCAGATAGCGCAGCGCCTCATCCCCGCTCGCCCGCGTCGCGAGCCAACCCGCGAGCAGCCCCATCGCCAGCCCGCCGATCACATTGACCGCAAGCGTGCCGACGGGAAACCCCGGCCCCCACAGTGCGAGCGCCGCGCGCCCAACCAGATGCCGCGCGCCGGCGCCGACCGCGCCGCCCAGCATGACGAGAAACAGATGATGCATATCGCCGCCCTAGCGCGGAAACCGCTCCGGGTCGATTCCTGCGGATTGTTCCCTAATCCTCCCCCGCAAGGGGGAGGTGTCAGCGTAGCTGACGGAGGGGGAGGAAGGGGTATCGCAAGAGGCTAGAAGACACAGCCGTCCTCCCCCTCCGTCGCCTTCGGCGCCACCTCCCCCTGGCGGGGG
>JBHYGP010000456.1:0-2298 GCA_051858935.1 Sphingomonas sp. | reverse complement strand
GCTTCCTCCCCCTCCGTCAGCTGCGCTGACACCTCCCCCTGGCGGGGGAGGATTGCCTAGGCCAATTCCGCTCAGGCCGGGTTATGCTTGGCCAGAAACGCCTCCATCGCTTTCAGAAACTCCAGCCGGTCCTGCTGGCGCGAGAAGTGATGGTCGCCCTGCGGCTGGACGATGTAGGTCACGTCCTTGCCCGCGCTCTTCAGCTTTTGCGCCATGACCTGCGACTGGACGATCGGCACGACGCGATCCTCCTTGCCGTGCATGATCAGCACCGGAATGCTGAACGCCGCCGGGAAATTGACCGGCGACACGTCCTTGAGATCACTCGCCTGACGCCGCAACCAGTCGCCCCGCGATTTCGAGTACAGGAAATTGCCCTGGTAGCGGACCATGCGGTTGAGGTCGGACACGCCGGCATAGGAAATCGCGCAGCGATATTTGTCGCCGTCGCGCTGCGCCGCACGTAGCGCCGCATAGCCGCCATAGGAGGCGCCGACCATGCACGCGCGCTTGGGATCGGCAATGCCAAGATCGGCCAGCGCCTTGACCGCGTCGTCCAGATCGTCCTGCATCGCGCGGCCCCATTGGCCCTCGCCCAGCTCCATGAACTTGGTGCCATAGCCGGTCGAACCGCGATAATTGGGCTGAACCACGACATAGCCGCGGTCGGCGAGAAACTGGGTCCACCAGCCCCACACTTCGCTGTCACGCGCGCGCGGGCCGCCATGCGGCATGACGATCAGCGGCAACGCGCCAGACCGCCCCTTCGGCGTCGTCAGCACCGCCGCGATCTCGACCCCGTCGCGCGCCTTGTAGCGGATCGTGCGCACCGGATGCAGCCGCTTCAGCCCGATCGCGCTATTGTCGTTGGCGATCGGCTGCAACTGCTCGCCTTCACGCTTGAACAGCACCCAGGCTCCGGGAGAATCAGCGCCACTGATGCGGATCACGGCGGTGCTGTGATCGCGGCTCATCGACCCGATCTCTACCTGCGCGCCCCTGACACGCGCCTCCAGCCGCGTCTGCAGCGCGGCCATCGCCGGATCGACCCATTTGGTCATCGGCCGGCTTTCCTCGACCGCAACGCCCAAAAATCCGTCACCCGCCGGATCCGGGATGACGCCGCCAATGTCATAACCGGGGGTGGAGAATAGTTGCTTGCCACGCTGGAAACTTGTGAGGTCGAGCTCGTACAGCGCAGAAAAGCCGTCGGCATCGTCCTCGATGATCAGCGCCTTGCTCTTGTCGCGCAGGAACAGCGACGGAATGGTCATGCGGTCGTCGGGACCCCGCGTGCGATCAATCGTGCGGACCGGGCTGTCGGCCGATTCACGATAGAGAAGCCGGCTGGACCGTCCGTCCAGTGACGAACCGATACCCATGCGCACCACGCCGTCGCGGTCGGCATACCAGTCGAGCACACCCTCGCGCGGCCCCTGAACCAGCCTGCTCTTGCCGGTGGCGAGATCGAACTCTTCCACGCGCGACCAGAAATCGATCGTGTTGGTGTAAATCGAGCTTTGATAGGCCAGCATCAGCCGCGCCGTGCCGTCGCGCGCGATCCAGATCACATCGTCGGCGACCTGCGCCGCCTCTTTCCCGGCCAGAATCGCCATCGCGCCGGTCTTTACGTTCAGGCTGACGGCGCGACGGAAGTAGAAATTGTTGCCCTCCAGCGCCTGCTCACGCCCGATCCCGATCACCGCCCATTCGTCATTGACCCAGCGCCACCAGATGAGGTCCGACTTGCCCGGGCTGAAGTGCGTCGGCGCCGTCTTGCCATCGAGCGGGATCAGCGCGAGCAGCATCTGGCCGTTGCGTGCCACCCGGGCGAGAATCCGCTGGCCATCCGGGGACAGCACCGGGTTTTCGACCTGCGGCAACTCCGCAAAGACCTCAACCGGCAGGGGCGCGGCTGCGGCCGCCTGGGCCGGGAGCGAGGCCGGAGCACCGCCCTGCGCCGGAACAGCGGCACCAAGCGTCACGAGGCCAGCAGCCAGGATCGTAAAATTCCGCGACATTATCCCCCCTACCCGTTGCGGTAAACTTGTCGGGCAAATCGGGGGCACGCAAGCGATTCGGCGCGGTCGCCCCACCGCTGCCCCCGCCGCTTTCCGGTGCCCCGCTAAGCCGGGTTATACTCCTTGAGAAACGCCTCCAGCGCCTTCAGAAACGCCAGCCGGTCCTGGCTGCGGCTGAAATGCTCATCGGCCCCCGCGATCGGCACATAGGTCACCGGCTTGTTCGCCGCCTTCAGCTTTTCGGCCATGATCCGCGACTGGTCGGGCAGAGCGGTGC
>JBHYGP010000455.1:414-2315 GCA_051858935.1 Sphingomonas sp. | reverse complement strand
GGCTATATCGACCGGGGCGAGATGATCGTCGCGATCGACCGGGGCGATTATTTTCAGGGCGCGCGGGTAATCGCCAAGGGCGGCGCGGAGGCGGTGCATGCGCGCGGGATCGGCGACTTTCGCGCCGATGTCGCCGCGACCGCACCCGTGATGGCGGAGGGACTCTCGACGCTTACCGGGTGGGACGACGTCAAGCTGCTCAGCGTCTCGCTCGACCGGCTGGAGCGCTGGTCACGCCCCGGCCTGCTCGCGATCGGCGATGCCGCGCATGCCATGTCACCGGTGGCGGGGGTAGGGATCAATCTCGCGATACAAGACGCGGTCGCGGCCGCCAATATTCTGGCCGCGCCGATGGTGCGCGGCGAGGATCCAGATCGGTTGCTTGAGCGCGTCGAGCGGCGACGAATATTCCCGGTCCGGGTCATTCAGCGGATGCAGCGGATCGCGCATGAACGCGTAATCGGCGCGGCGCTGGGCGGAACGGTGCGCGCGCCCGCTGTGCTGAGGCTGCTCGATCATGTACCGTTGCTCCAGCGCATTCCGGCACGGGTGATCGGGCTCGGCGTGCGACGCGAGCATATCCGGTCGCCGGAGGTGGCCCGCTGATGTACTCGTCTTACTGGACGCGGCCGGGGTTCTTGTGGGCGATGAGTATAGTGCTCCCAATCGCGGTCGTTCCAATCGCCATGCTGCAAGAAGCTATTGCTGACAGCTCACTTGGCAATCTTATGGGCGAGCGCGCCACCGCCAACTACTTCGAGGGGGCCGATTTGAAGAGCGGAGAGGTCACTTCATGGATCGCTTGGCTCGTCGTGCCGATCCTGTACTCGGCGTTGCATCTCTGGCGCTATCGCGGTGGGGCTACGATCCTGCCATTCGCTGGACGCGGTTGGTTCAGCGCGTTTTTGGCGATCGTATCATTGTTCGTTAGCGGGCTGTTTCTCTTTGTCTGCGTGGTCGGAACCGGTTTGCCAGAGCTCCAGGGCATACCGTTCGCGCTATGGCTTGTGATGGTCGCGATCTATTGCCAGGCGCTTCGCGCGGCCGCCGTGCGCCGCAGCTTGTCGAAGTCCGAGGCCGCGCCGGATGAATTAACGAAAATCTTCGGCTAGCCAGTTAGCAAAACGGGAGCCGCAACCCGTGGATCGCAGCTCCCGTCTATTAGCCGGTATCGGCGTTACTGCCAGGTCGCCATTTCGGTTTCGAGGTTCTGGCGGATCGCCTCGAAGAACTGCTCGGTGGTCATCCAGGGCTGGTCGGAGCCGATCAGCAGCGCCAGATCCTTGGTCATCTTGCCGCTTTCGACGGTCTCGATGCAGACGCGCTCCAGCGTCTCGGCGAACTTGGTCACTTCCGGCGTATCGTCGAATTTGCCGCGGAACTTGAGGCCGCCGGTCCAGGCGAAGATCGACGCGATCGGGTTGGTCGAGGTCGCCTTGCCCTGCTGGTGCTGGCGATAGTGGCGGGTGACGGTGCCGTGCGCCGCCTCGGCCTCGACCGTCTTGCCGTCGGGCGAGAGCAGGACCGAGGTCATCAGGCCGAGCGAGCCGAAGCCCTGCGCGACCTGATCCGACTGGACGTCGCCGTCATAGTTCTTGCACGCCCACACGAACTCACCGCTCCACTTGAGCGCAGAGGCCACCATGTCGTCGATCAGGCGGTGCTCATAGACGATGCCCGCGTCCTTGAACTTCGCGTCGAAGCCCTCGGTCTCGAACACTTCCTGGAACAGGTCCTTGAAGCGGCCATCATAGGCCTTGAGGATCGTGTTCTTGGTCGACAGATAGACCGGCCACTTCAGGTTGAGGCCGTAGTTGAACGATGCGCGCGCGAAGTCGCGGATCGAATCGTCCAGATTGTACATCGCCATCGCGACGCCCGAACCGGGGAAGTTGAACACT
>JBHYGP010000455.1:0-404 GCA_051858935.1 Sphingomonas sp. | reverse complement strand
GTCGATGACCTGGCCGTCTTCGCCTTCGAACACGAGGCGCAGCTTGCCGGCGCCCGGCACCTTGAAGTCGGTCGCGCGATACTGGTCGCCGAATGCGTGGCGGCCGACGACGATCGGCTTGGTCCAGCCGGGGATCAGGCGCGGGACGTTCGAAATGACGATCGGCTCGCGGAACACCACGCCGCCCAGGATGTTGCGGATCGTGCCGTTGGGCGACTTCCACATTTCCTTGAGGTTGAATTCCTCGACGCGCTGCTCGTCGGGGGTGATCGTCGCGCACTTCACGCCGACGCCGTACTGCTTGATCGCATTGGCCGCGTCGATCGTGATCTGGTCGTTGGTTTCGTCGCGCTTCTCGACGCTGAGGTCGTAATATTTCAGATCGATGTCGAGATAGGGCTTGA
>JBHYGP010000454.1:0-2322 GCA_051858935.1 Sphingomonas sp. | reverse complement strand
AATAAGATTCAAGCCCCTCCCCTTCAGGGGAGGGGATGGGGGTGGGGCGTCTCAGTCTCACCGAGACCGGGGCGTGTGAGGATAGGCCCCACCCCAACCCCTCCCCTGAAGGGGAGGGGCTAGAAAGGGAAACGACATGAAAATCGCACTCGCAGGCGCCGGGGCTTTCGGCGAAAAGCATCTCGACGGGCTTCAGAAGATCGACGGGGTCGAGGTGATCTCGGTCGTCGGGCGTCGGCTCGAACCGACCCAGGCGGTCGCCGCTAAATATGGCATCCCGCATGGGACCACCGAGCTCGCCGAGGCGCTGGAGCAGCCGGGGCTTGACGCGGTGATCCTGTGCACGCCGACCCAGATGCACGCCGCGCAGGCGATCCAGTGCATGGATGCGGGCAAGCATGTGCAGGTCGAGATTCCGCTGTGCGACAGCCTGGCCGATGGCGAGGCGGTGCTGGCCAAGGCGCAGGAGACCGGCCTGACCGCGATGGTCGGGCATACCCGCCGCTTCAACCCGAGCCACCAATATCTCCACCGCAAGATCGCGGCGGGCGAGCTGAACGTCCAGCAGATGGACGTTCAGACCTATTTCTTTCGCCGCCAGAACATGAACGCGAAGGGTGAGGCGCGCAGCTGGACCGATCATCTGCTGTGGCACCACGCCGCGCACACGGTCGATCTGTTCGCCTATCAGGCCGGACCGATCGTCGCCGCCAATGCGATTCAGGGGCCGATCCATCCCGAGCTCGGCATTGCGATGGACATGTCGATCCAGTTGAAGGCCGAAAGTGGCGCGATCTGCACGCTCAGCCTGTCGTTCAACAATGACGGGCCGCTCGGCACCTTCTTCCGCTACATCTGCGACAACGGCACGTGGATCGCGCGCTACGACGATCTGGTGACCGGGCGCGAGGAGCCGGTCGACCTGACTGGCGTGACGGTGTCGAACAACGGCATCGAATTGCAGGACCGCGAGTTTGTCGCCGCGATCCGCGAGGGCCGCGAGCCCAATGCCAGCGTTGCGCAGGTGCTGCCCTGCTACCGCGTGCTGCACCAGTTGGAGCAGCAGTTGAACGCCGCGCGCTGAACGTCAATTGGCCGCGCGGACGCGGCCGTGGGGGAATGACATGAAGACCCAGGTTGCGATCATCGGGGCAGGGCCTTCGGGCTTGTTGCTCGGCCATCTGCTGCGTCAGGCGGGGGTGGACTGCGTCGTCGTCGAGCGCGCGTCGCCGGACTATGTGCTCGGCCGTATTCGGGCGGGCGTGCTGGAGACGGTCACCACGGACCTGATGATGCGGCTTGGCCTCGATGCGCGGATGAAGGCGGAGGGGCTGATCGAGGCGGGGTTCAACTTGGCCACCGACGACCGGCTGATCCGCATCGACATCACCGCGCTGACTGGCAAGCATGTCACCGTCTATGGCCAGACCGAGCTGACCCGCGACCTGATGGACGCGGCGCCGGAGCGGGGGCTGGAGGTCATCTATGACGCGGGCGATGTCGCGCTGCACGAGATCGAGGGCGATGCGCCGTTCGTCACCTATGTGAAGGATGGCGAGACGCAGCGGATCGACTGCGCGTACATCGCGGGGTGCGACGGGTTCCATGGGCCATCGCGCAAGGCGATCCCGGCGAGCGCGGTGCGCGAGTTCGAGCGGGTTTATCCGTTTGGTTGGCTTGGGATTCTGGCGGATGTGCCGCCGTGCCATGACGAGCTGATCTACGCCAATGGGCAGCGCGGGTTTGCGCTCGCCTCGATGCGCTCGAAGACGCGTAGCCGCTATTATATCCAGGTGCCGCTGACCGACAGGCAAGAGGACTGGAGCGAGGAGCGCTTGTGGGACGAACTCGCTGCGCGGTTCGATCCGATCAGCGATCACAAGGTTACGCGCGGCCCGGCGCTGGAGATGTCGATCGCCCCGCTGCGGTCTTATGTGTTCGAGACGATGCGGCATGGTCGGCTGTTCCTCGCCGGGGACAGCGCGCATATCGTTCCGCCGACGGGTGCGAAGGGGCTGAATTTGGCCGCCTCGGACGTCGCTTATCTGTGCGACGCGCTGGTAGGCGCGGTGAAGCAGGGGGATGCTGCGGGGCTGGACGGCTATCAGGCGCGCGCGCTGGCGCGGATCTGGAAGGCGGAGCGGTTCAGCTGGTACCTGACCAAGCTGATGCACCGCTTCCCCGAGGATAGCGCGTTCGAGCATCGCATGCAGGAGGCCGAACTGGACTATGTCGCCAGCTCGACCGCGATGCAGACCGCGATTGCCGAGAATTATGTGGGGCTGCCGCTCTGAAATAATCCTCCCCCGCAAGGGGGAGGTG
>JBHYGP010000453.1:0-2327 GCA_051858935.1 Sphingomonas sp. | reverse complement strand
CAGCCCGAAACCCCGCATTTCTTGTCAGGATCGTCGGAACGCCCCGGCCCCGCGCTTAGTCGGCCCCGCTCAGCACCTTCGCATAGGCCGCCGGATCGGCATTGCCCCCGCTCAGCACCACCAGCATGTCGGGCCGCGCCTCGACCTTCCCTGCCAGCAGCGCAGCCAGCGCCACCGACCCGCCCGGTTCGACCACCAGCCGCAGCTTCGCTGCCGCCCAGCGCTGCGCCGCACGGACTTCGGCCTCGGTCACCCGCACCCCCAGCGCCCCGCGCCGCGACAGCACGTCGAAGGTCAACGGGGAGACGCGCAAGGTCTGGAGCGAATCGCAGGCCGTTGGCGGCGGACTGTCGCCGACCGGCTCGATCCATCCCGCCTCCAGGCTGCGGCACATATCGTCCCAGCCTTCGGGCTCGACTACCGTCACCAGTGCATCGGGCAGCGCCAGCGCGACCCCTGCGGCAAGCCCCCCGCCGCCGCACGGCACCACGACATGCGCCGGGTCGGGCAGCTTCATCTCGGCCGCTTGCGTCAGCACCTCGATCCCCAGGCTTCCCTGCCCCTCGATCACCCAGGGGTCGTCGAACGGCGGCACCAAAGTGGCGCCACGGGCATGGGCAAGGTGCGCGGCAATCTTGTCGCGATTCTCGGTCATCCGGTCATAGCTGACCACCTCGGCCCCCAGCGCCAGCGTCGCCTCGCGCTTCAGCGCCGGTGCGTCGCTCGGCATCACGATCACCGCCGGCACCCCGAGTCGCTTCGCCGCCCAGGCAACACCCTGCGCATGATTGCCCGACGAGAAGCCGACAACGCCCTTGGCGCGGACATCGGCGTCCAAAGCGGTCAACCGGTGCCATGCCCCACGGATCTTGAACGCGCCGATCGGCTGCAAGCTTTCCGCCTTGAACATCACCGGCACGCCGCGGATTTCGGCCACAAACAAAGGGGTTGGCGGCAAGATCGCCGCCACCTTTGCGGCCGCGTCCCGCACCCCGGCCCGTGTCGGCTGTCGCAATATCGTCACATCTCACCCCGCCACGCTCAAATGGGTCCAAAACTACTTTACAGGGGGGACCCCCGACCCTAAATGCCCCCTTCCGCTGCCCCATGGGACTTCCAACCGCAAGGCAGCTTTAACCGTACGGCGCAAGCCACTTGGAGGTCCCTTGAGTTGCACAAGCATCATAGCGCGCTCGGGCTAGCGAAAGCCCTTCGTCCCGTCGAGCCGGTAACGCTCGTTCGTCCGCACGCCGCAAAGCGAGCTGCCCGATTCTTCGTCGAGAAGTTTCCCGGGACCGTTCTCTATGCCGTGAAGGCAAACCCCTCTCCCGAGCTCCTGCATCCTGTGGGACAGCGGTGTGACGCATTATGACGTCGCGTCGATCGGCGAAGTGCGCATGGCGCGCCGCGCCCTGCCCCTCGCGACCCTGTGCTTCATGCACCCGGTCAAGGCCGAGGAAGCGATCGAGGAAGCCTATTTCGTCCATGGCGTCCGCACCTTCAGCCTCGACACGATGGATGAACTGGAGAAGATCGTCCGTGCCACCCGTGGTGCAGAGGACCTCAATCTGTGCGTCCGCATCCGTGTGTCCTCCGATCATTCGAAGCTGAGCCTCGCGGCGAAGTTCGGTGCGGAGCCCGAGGATGTTGCCGACCTGCTCGTCGCGACCCGCCAGGCCGCCGACGCGCTGGGCATCTGCTTCCATGTCGGTAGCCAGGCGATGACCCCGGCGGCCTATGCCGAAGCGATGGAGCGCGTCCGCGCGGCGATCGTCGCCTCGTCGGTCACGGTCGATATCGTCGATGTCGGCGGCGGTTTCCCTTCGACCTACCCGGGCATGGAGCCCCCACCGCTTGAGGCCTATTTCGGCGTCATCCACAATGCGTTCGAGAATCTGCCGATCTCGTACAGCGCCGAATTGTGGTGCGAGCCGGGCCGTGCGCTGTGCGCCGAGTACAGCTCGCTGATCGTCCGCGTCGAAAAGCGTCGCGGCGACGAGCTGTACATCAACGACGGTGCCTATGGCGCGCTGTTCGATGCCGCACATGTCGGCTGGCGCTTCCCGGTGCGCGTCCTGCGCGACGATGCCGAGGAAGCGGCGGAGATGACCGAATACAGCTTCTACGGCCCGACCTGTGACGATCTCGATCACATGGCAGGCCCGTTCGAGCTGCCTTCGGACATCATCGCCGGCGATTATATCGAAGTCGGGATGCTCGGTGCCTATGGCTCGGCCATGCGCACCGCGTTCAACGGCTTCGGCTCGGACCTCGTCCACACCGTCACCGACGAACCGATGGCGACGCTCTACTCGGGCATCGCGATC
>JBHYGP010000452.1:0-2330 GCA_051858935.1 Sphingomonas sp. | reverse complement strand
GAACACCGGCCATGACGGATCGATGTGCACGCTCCACTCCAACAGCCCGCGCGAATGCCTCGGTCGTATGGAGAACATGGTGCTGATGGGCGACATCAAGATCCCCAAGGAAGCGATCAGCCGCCAGATCGCGGACTCGGTCGATCTGATCGTTCAGGTGAAGCGCCTGCGCGACGGTAGCCGCCGCGTGACCAACATCACCGAGGTGATCGGCATGGAAGGTCCGGTGATCGTGACGCAGGAACTGTTCAAGTTCGAATATCTCGACGAGAGCGCCGACGGCAAGATCATCGGCGAATATCGCTCGATGGGCCTGCGCCCCTACACGCTCGAAAAGGCGCGCTCGTTCGGCTTCGACCATGCGCTGCTGGAAGCGTGCCTGTAAGCACGGCGGCACAGCCACTCCCTCAACGGGACATTAACCACGACCGCAACCGCTGGCGCTCGCCCGCCCCGCGCCTAGCATGGCGCACATGGAGTTTCGCGCGCCCATGATCCTGCTCGCCGCCCTGATCGGCCTTGCCGCACCGGTGGAGCGGGTCGATGCGGCCCCCGCAGTGATGCATCTCGCCGCCGACAGCGAGGCGCGTTGGGTCAACTTCGAGCTCACTCAAGGGAACCAGATCCGGTTCCGCACCCAGCTCAACGGCCGCTGGGTCGATGCGCTGCTCGACACCGGCGTCACCGACACCGCCGTCACCACCCGCTTCGCCCGCGCCGCTGGCCTCAAGCCGCTCGTCGCCGGAAGCGCCGACGCGATCGGGGGCCGCGTCACCCTGTCCTGGACCGGCATCGACCGGGTCGAGGTTGGCGGCTTGGTCCGCACCGGCGGGCGCGTGGCGATCATCGACGCCGACCCGCGCGTCACCGGCAGCGCGCCGGTCGACCTGTTCGTCGGCTCCGACCTGCTCGCCGGGCATGCGCTGGAGATCGACTATGACGCGCAGCGTTTCCGCCTGTTGCCGAGCGGGCGGATGCCGTTCCGCGGCGTCACATTGCCGCTGCGCCTCGCCGAGCGCTCGCGCCTCTATCTCGCGGAACTGGAGCTAGGCAGCCGCACCGTCCGGCCGGTGATCGTCGATACCGGCGATGGCGGGATGGTCAGCCTGACCCGCAGCTTCTGGCAAGCCAACGCGCCCCGCGCGGTACGGACAACTACGGCGATCGCCTGGGGCCTGGGCGGAGCGGTCGAAAGCGAGGTCGCCGTCCTCCCGGCGCTGCGCATCGGCGGGCTGGCGGCGGAGGTCGAATTGCGTGTCGAATCGGACACCGGCTTTTCCGCGCGCAAGGGCGCGGCCGGACGGATCGGCGGCGGATTGCTGCGCCGCCATCGCGTGCTGCTCGATCCGCGCGCAGGGCGAATGGTGCTCGCGACCGGCGAGCGCGCCGACTGGCCGGTGACGCGATCCACCAGCGGGCTGATGGTGGCGCAGGACTCGGACCGGCTGCGCGTCCTCCACGTCATGCGCGGCAGCCCGGCCGCAGAAAGCGGCTGGCGTGCCGGAACCGAAATCTGCGCGGTCGACGGCACCCCGGCCGCCGATGGCCCGCGCGACTGGGCGACCGGAACGCCCGGCCGCCGCGTCCGCCTGACCCTGTGTGATGGCGTCGAACGCACGCTGACTCTCGCGCGCTTCTACTGAATCATCCGCCCTTCAGCGCCAGCGCCGCGCCGGCGATTGCCAGCAGCAGCGCCATCACCTGAATGAAGGTCCACGGCACCCAGCCGACCCGGTCAAGGTCGCGCCGTTTGCCACGCCGCCATTCGGCAACGCCGCTGACGCCGACCAGCGCGACCATCGCACCTACCCCGATCCACAACGGCCCTTGCATCGCCCTTCGCCCCACTCCACACAACCCACCAGAACAGAGAGGAGCCGTCCATGCGCTACACCCTGCCCGCTATCGCCCTATCCGCCGTCGCCATGACCGCAGCAGCCGCTATTGGCGCGCCCCAGATGGGCAAGCCGAGCGCGGAATTGAAGGCCGCCGTCGCCGCCTCCACCCGCACCGCCACCAATGTCGCCCGCGACAAATATCGCCACCCCGCCGAAACGCTCGCCTTTTTTGGGGTGAGGCCGTCGCACACCGTGGTCGAACTCTGGCCGGGCGGGGGCTGGTACACCGAAATCCTCGCGCCCTATGTCAAGAAGGGCGGCGGCACGCTCTATGCTGCGGCGCCCTGGCCCAATGGCGTCAAGGGCACTCAGACGCTCCAGGCGAAGGACGCCGACCTCTATGGCGCGGTGAAGCTCGCGGCATTCCCAGCAGCTGAGGGCGAGCCGACCGTGCCTGCGGGCAGCGCCGATGTCGTGCTTACCTTCCGCAAC
>JBHYGP010000451.1:0-2333 GCA_051858935.1 Sphingomonas sp. | reverse complement strand
GCGACCCTGCAGTGAGGCCGTGGCCCTACCTTCGATCGCCGGAGCCGACTGAACATTCAGCCCATAGCCGATCACGATCGCATCGCCGGAGCGTTCAAGCAGAATGCCAGCGACCTTGGCACCGTCCACCATCAGGTCATTGGGCCATTTGATCCGAACGGCAGGGCAACCCGCCGTATCGACCACATGCGCCAGCGCGACAGCGGCGACCAGCGCCAGCGTCGGTGCGGGCGGGTCGTCCGCCCTCAAGTGGACCAGCGTGCTCGCATAGAGGTTCCCGACCGGCGATTCCCACGCCCTGCCCTGCCGCCCCTTGCCCGCGGTCTGGCGCTCGGCGCGCAGCCAGCTACCTTCGACAGCACCCGCCGCAGCGAGCGCCAGCATGTCGGCGTTGGTGGACCCCGTCTCCGCGACGGTGCGGATCATGTCGCCCGGAACAGCACCTGCGCCGCCGACATCGACCATGCGCCGAGCACCGGGATCAGCAGATAGCCGAGCGGCGAGACGAACACCGCCGCTGCGGCGATCAGGCCGCCCTCAAGCGCGCTGTCGCTCTTGGCATAGGCCGGTGCAGGCTCGTCGAAGTACATCGTCTTGACGATCTTGAGGTAATAGAACGCCCCGATCACCGACGCTGCGATACCGATCGCTGCGAGCGGGAACAGCCCCGCCTTCACCGCCGGCTCGAACACCGCGAACTTGGCCCAAAAGCCGAACAGCGGCGGGATGCCGGCAAGGCTGAACATGAACATCGCCAGCGCCGCCGCCAGTGCCGGGCGCGTACGCGACAGGCCCGACAGGCTGGCAATTGTCTCGACCGGCTGGCCATCGGCGTCGCGCATCTGGAGCACGACGAGGAAGCTGCCCAGCGTCATCACGACATAGATAGTGAGATAGGTCAGCACGCCCGCCACGCCCTCGGCCGTACCGGCGGCGAGGCCGATCAGCGCGAAACCGACATTGTTGATCGACGAATAGGCCAGCAGCCGCTTGATGTTGGTCTGCCCGATCGCCGCGACCGCGCCGAGCACGATCGATGCAAGCGCGGCGAAGATCACGATCTGGCGCCAGTCGCTGGTAACGGGACCCATCGCCTCGATCGCAACGCGGACCGACAGCGCCATCGCCGCGACCTTGGGCGCGCTGGCGAAGAAGGTCGTCACCGGGGTCGGCGCGCCTTCATACACGTCCGGGGTCCACATATGGAACGGCACCGCCGACATCTTGAACGCAAGGCCGGCGAAAACGAACACGAGACCGAACAACAGGCCCATATTTTCGCCCGCAGCATAGGCCGACGCGATGTCGCCAAACACCGTGGTGCCGCTGAACCCGTACACCAGGCTGATGCCGTAGAGCAGGATGCCGCTCGCGAGCGAACCAAGGATGAAATACTTCAGCCCCGCTTCGGCCGAACGCACGTCGCGGCGCATAAAGCTGGCGAGGACGTAGGAGGCGAGGCTGTTGAGCTCGAGCCCGACATATAGCGTCAGCAGGTCGTTCGCCGACACCATCATGCCCATGCCTGCGGTCGCGAACAGGATCAGGATGGGATATTCGGGGCGCAGATCCTCACCGCTGGTGCGCGCAAAGAAGCGCGGGGCGATGATGATCGAGATGGCTGCGGCGAAAAAGATCAGTGCCTTGGCATAGGCCGAGAACAGGTCGGCGCGGTACAGCCCGTCGAATGCGAGGCCGCCCGACGACGCATTGCCGGTCAGGGCGATGCCCGCGCCGATCAGCACGGCGACCGAAACCCAGCTCACCGCGCCCGACACCGCTGGGCCACCCCATGCGGCAACCATCAGCAAAGCGAGCGCCCCGACCGAAAGAACGATCTCGGGCAGGACCATCGAAAGTTGCAGGCCGTAGTCCATCAGTGTGCCGCTCCATGCTCGGCAGATTTATGCTCGGGCGCATGCGCGGCCTTGGCAGCAGCGGGATTGCCGGGGGTCGGCAGGCTGTCACCCGCCGGTCGCGCACGCTCGATCCGGGCGAGCAACGTCGCAACGTCGGCGCGCATCGGGGCGAGGAAACTCTCCGGGTACACGCCCATCCACAGCACCGCTGCCGCGATCGGCGCCAGCAGCGCCATTTCGCGCTTGTTGAGGTCCGGCATCGCCTTGACGTCGTCCTTGGTCAGATCGCCAAACACCACGCGGCGGTAGAGGTAGAGCATATAGCCCGCGCCCAGAATGATGCCGGTGGTCGCGATCAGCGTCGCCAGCGTCGACACCTGATAGGTGCCCATCAGTGCCAGCAATTCGCCGACAAAGTTGCTCGTCCCCGGCAGGCCGACCGACGCCATCGTGAACAGCATGAACAGGATCGCA
>JBHYGP010000450.1:0-2347 GCA_051858935.1 Sphingomonas sp. | reverse complement strand
AGCGTCACCTCGACCCCCTCGGGTATATGGTTGGCCACCAGCGTCGGGATGCCGATGCCGAGATTGACGTAGAAACCGTCCTGCAATTCCTTCGCGGCGCGCGCGGCCATTTCGTCGCGGGTCCAGGGCATTAATCGAGGCTCCCCTCTTGGATTGTTGTAATCTCGCCTTCCTGATGGCGAAGCTCTTCGCTGAGGCCAGCGACGATCTGTTCGAGCATCTCGCTCTCATCCTTGCCCCACGTGGTGGCATAGGCGCGCGCGGCGTGCCGGATCGTGTCGGACATCAGAAAGCCGAACACATGCGGGTCCTCCAGCAACGTAGCGTTGATCCAGACATTGCTGCCGGCGCCGTCGGTGACCCAGACCCGCATCACCTCATGCGATTGGTCGGTCAGCGTGCCGCCATTGGTCAGGTCGAGGGCATTGGGATGATCGGTCATGGTGCTTCGACTCCCTCGGTCGCGGTGCTGCGCACCGGGTTGGGCAGCAGGAACCAGCCTGCGCCCCAGAGCGGGGCGACCATCGTTTCGGTCGCGGCGGCGGGGCGGCGCGCGGCGTCCCCGGCATCGAACGTGTCGCTGAAATCGCCCAGCGCATCGCCGACGATCGCGACGACGCAATAGCTTGAGGCGACCGTACGACGCACCTGATCGCCGGAAATCGGCGGCTCCCCGCCGCGCAGGATGAGCGTCTTGCCGGGCACGAACTCGCCAAAGCCGAGCTTGCCGAGCATCGCCGCCGCTGCGTTGTTGCCGGATGGCCGCCGTGCGCTGGTAAAGATCGCCTGCACCCCTTCGCGGCGCAGCGCGTCGATCCCCTCGACCGCGCCCGGGACCGCGCTCACTTCATCACTGCCATCGCCGATCCAACGGCGGAAACGCGCATCGGGATCGCTGCCCACCGCGCTTTCGTCGAGGTCGAACAGGATCGCGAACGGCTTGGCATCGCACGGCACATAGCGCGGCGCGTCGAGGGTCGCGCCCTCGGCCAGCACCACCGATCGCACCGCCTCCCCCGCCTTGCGCGCGGCGACCTGGCGTTCGACATAGGCCCAGAGCGACTGATAGGCCTGAAGCGAGGCCGCCGCGCTTTCCGCAGAAGCGGGTGCGGTCGCGGCGGCCGAAGCCTGAAGCCGCAACGCCAGCGCGCGCGCCTCGGGTGTCGCCAGCGTCGCAGTGGCATCGCCGGGCGTGGCCGCGACGGGCGCGGGCGTTGCAGCGGCGACCGGCTCGGGCGCAGCCTCCGGCTTATCGCGCCCCAATATGCGCTTGCCCGCAATCGATCCGCCCGCGACGATCGGGATCGCCGCCGCGACGCATCCGCCGCACAGCAGCCCCGCTGCGCCAAGCGTCAGCAAGGCGCGCAGCCGGCTCACGCCGCCTCGCTGGTCCGCTGGCGGACCGTGCGGAACTCGATCTTCTTGTCATAGGGAGCGCCGATGATCATCCGCTTCACATAGATGCCGGGCAGATGGATCGCGTCGGGGTCGAGGCTGCCGACCGGCACCACTTCCTCGACCTCAGCGACGCAGATATTCGCCGCGGTCGCCATCGGCTGGTTGAAGTTGCGCGCCGTCTTGCGGAAGATCAGGTTCCCCGCCTCGTCCGCCTTCCACCCCTTGATGATCGACAGGTCGGCGCGGATGCCGCGCTCCAGGATATATTCCTGGCCATCGAATACCTTGACCTCCTTGCCCTCGGCGACCTTCGTGCCCACGCCGGTTTTGGTGTAGAAGCCGGGGATGCCTGCGCCGCCCGCGCGGCAGCGTTCGGCGAGCGTGCCTTGGGGGCAAAATTCGACCTCAAGTTCGCCCGCCAGATATTGCCGTTCGAACTCCTTGTTCTCACCGACATAGGAAGAGATCATCTTGCGTACCTGACGCGTGCGCAGCAGCTTGCCCAGCCCCTCGCCGTCGATCCCGGCATTGTTGCTGGCGATGGTCAGGCCGGTGACGCCGCTGTCGCGGATCGCGTCGATCAGCCGTTCGGGGATGCCGCACAGGCCAAAGCCGCCTGCGCAAATCGTCATGCCGTCGTGCAGCAGGCCTTCCAGCGCCGCCTCGGCAGTCGGGTACAGCTTGTTCATCGCCGCGAGTCTCTCCTAACCCCAATAGGGGCGCGATAGTCGCGAGGGGCGCGGCGGGTCAAGCAAACCTGAACCGACTTTCAACTTTGAAATAGAGCCCCGGCGCCGCAATGCGACGAAATAGTGCTGCGACGCGGCAAATTTGTGTGTGTCGGCGTTGAAGCGTTAACCACTTCCCGATAGTCTGTGTGTGGTTTCCGGGGGCGGGATCAGAATCAGATGCTTGAATTTTCGGTGTTCATCTACGGGCTCTTATCGGC
>JBHYGP010000449.1:0-2358 GCA_051858935.1 Sphingomonas sp. | reverse complement strand
CCGCGCCCGCGCCGCGAAACCTGTCCCGCGTTCATCAGCAACCGGTCGGGGCCAGTCCCGTTGGGGCGAACATAGTCGATCGAGCTGTTACCCGTGCGAAACCGCGCCCAGCCCTCGGCAAAGGCGCCGCTCCCTTCGAACACGCGGTGCGCGCCGCCCGAAACTTGTACCGGCACCAGCAGCATCGGCGGCGAGCGCATCAACGTGCCGCCTACGCCCAGGATCGACGCCGCACGATTGCGGTCGAACAAAACGCCCAGCCGCGCGACGTAGCGGTTGGGGCCGATCTGCTCATTCTCGACCACGATACCGGTGACGAGGCCATCGAGCGCCGAATCGGACAGCGACGACGGCGACCCCGTCAGCTGCTTCGCCAGCATGGACCAGCCCTTGCGCTGCGCGAGCCGCCATCCGCCCAGCCGCGCCGCTTCCGCGCTCTTGCCGCGCACATCGACATCGACGCCGCTGATCTCGAAACTGCCCGAGCTGTTGCCCGCGTCGCGGCTGTCGTCGGCCTTGGCAGCACCCTTGCCGGTCTGCGCGAGCGCGAATCCGGCAGATGCAAGCAGGGCTGCGATGCCGATCGCGGCGATGGCGGGGGAAGGACGACGTAACATTCCGCGCCCTTTTGGCGAAGAGGGCGTGGAAATCCAAGCGCGATGTGGCTAGGCGCAGCCATATGACCGATCCCGAGTCCTATACCTACGCCCAGGCGGGCGTTTCGATCGACGCCGGCAATGCGCTGGTCCGCGCCATCGCCCCGCTCGCCCGTTCCACGCGCCGTCCCGGCGCCGACGCCGATCTTGGCGGGTTCGGCGGCTTGTTCGATCTCAAGGCGGCGGGCTTCACCGATCCGCTGCTGGTCGCGGCGAATGACGGGGTGGGGACCAAGCTCAAACTGGCGATCGACCATGACTACCATGACGGCGTCGGCATCGACCTGGTCGCGATGTGCGCGAACGATTTGATCGTCCAAGGTGCCGAGCCGCTGTTCTTCCTCGACTATTTCGCCACCGGAAAGCTGGTGGGCGGCGTCGCCGAACGGGTGATCGCGGGGATTGCGGAGGGCTGCAAACAGGCCGGCTGCGCGCTGATCGGGGGCGAGACCGCCGAAATGCCCGGCATGTACGCCGATGGCGACTATGACCTGGCCGGCTTCTGCGTCGGCGCGGTCGAGCGCGACCAGTTGCTCGACGGCAAGACGATCGCACCGGGCGACGTCATCCTCGGCCTCGGTTCGACCGGCGTGCACAGCAATGGCTATTCGCTCGTCCGCCGCCTCGCCGCGGACAAGGGGTGGAAGCTCAATCGCCCCGCGCTGTTCGATCCCGAAGTGATCCTGCTCGACGCGCTGATGGCGCCGACCCGCATCTATGTGCGGAGTCTGCTTCCGCAACTTCGCAAGGGCAGCATCCACGGCCTCGCCCATATCACCGGCGGCGGCTTGCTCGAAAATATTCCTCGTGTTCTCCCCGAAGGTTGCCACGCCCGCGTCGACGCCGACAGCTGGGCACAACCACGCCTGATGGCGTTCCTGCAGGCTCAGGGGAACATCGAGCCGCAGGAAATGGCGCGCACCTTCAACTGCGGCATCGGCATGGTCGCCGTGGTCGCGGCAGATCAGGCGAATGCGGTCGCGGCGGAGCTCGAAACGGCCGGCGAGACCGTCCACCGCATCGGCACGATCGAGGCGGGACCACGCGGCTGCACCGTGTCGGGCAGCGCCGAAACCTGGAGCGCCCGCGAAGCGTGGGAAGCGACTCACAATGCATAATCCCCCCTCCCGCTTGCGGGAGGGGTCGGGGGAGGGCCTGTCACCACAGGCCGCCCCTTGTGAGGACAGGCCCTCCCCTAGCCCCTCCCGCGAGCGGGAGGGGAACGGATGAGACGAAAGCTCGGCATCCTCATCTCGGGCCGTGGGTCGAACATGCAGGCGCTGGTCGAAGCCGCGCGCCTGCCGGACGCTCCCTACACCGTCGCACTCGTCGCCTCCGACAAGCCCGCAGCCGCTGGCCTGACTTGGGCAGCCGAAAACGGCATCGCCACCTTCGCCCAATCGCCCAAGGGCATGGCCAAGGCGGATTATGAAGCAGCGATCGACGCCGCTCTCCACGACGCCGGCGTCGAAGCCATCGCGCTTGCCGGTTACATGCGTCTCCTCTCCGACGATTTCGTGGCGCGCTGGCGCGGGCGGATCGTCAACATCCACCCCTCGTTGCTCCCGCTCTACAAGGGGCTCGACACGCACCAGCGCGCGATCGACGCGGGTGACAGCTATGGTGGCTGCTCGGTCCATATCGTCACCGAAGAACTCGATGGCGGCGCGGTGCTGGGTCAGGCGAACGTCCCGATCCTGCC
>JBHYGP010000448.1:0-2362 GCA_051858935.1 Sphingomonas sp. | reverse complement strand
GTTCGATCTCGACTATCATTTCAAGGCGGTAGATACCATTTTCGCACGGGTATTCGCGGATTGACGGCACGCCTTTTGGTGTGTCACTCAACTGATACACCATGGAGGCGTGAAGATGGCCAAGGCGAAAGACGCGGCGAAGGCGAAGAAGAGCAAGACGGCCAAGGCATCAAAGGCCGCCAAGACACCCAAGCTGCCCAAGACCGTCGCCGGGATCGAACTGCCGCGGGAACTGCGTGAGCAGGGCGCCAAGCTGCTGGAGCTGACCAAGCACCCGCTGGTCGCCGATATCGTCGCGGCCGGGCTGGTCGCGCTGGCAGGCAATGTGCGCAAGAAGGCGGCGGGTGCGCAGGCAGCCCCTGCCCCGGCTCCCGCTGCGGCGGATGCCGCCGCCAAGCCATCGGGGATGGACGATTTCGCCAGGACCGCTTCTTCGCTGGCATCGCTGATCGCAGCGCGCGCGGCGGAGAAGATCACTGCGCGGCTGACCGGCGAGAAGCCGCCCGAGGCACCGAAGGCACCCGAGGCTCCAGCCGCCCCGGCGGCGGCGACACCGCCCGCGCCCCCGAAAAAGCCCGCTGCGCCGAAAAAGCCTGCTCCCAAGGCCGCCGCTGCAAAGAAGCCTGCGGCCGCCAAGCCCATGGCCGCGAAGAAGCCGGCCGCGAGCAAGCCTGCTGCCAAGCCGGCGGCGAAGGCTCCCGCCAAGCCGCGCGCACCCCGCGCCGCGAAGCCCAAGACTCCGCCCGCCTGACGCCGTGGGCGCGGTCGAGATTATCGGGCTGGCGGCGTCGGTCAGCCTGCTCGCCGGCTGGCGGCTCTATCTATGCGTCTTCGCGGTCGGGCTGGCGATGCAGACCGGCTGGGTCGAGCTGCCGCACCAGTTGAGGGCGCTCGACGTACTCGCCAATCCCTGGCTGATCGGTATCGCCGGGGTCGGCGCGGTCGCGGAGTTCTTCGCCGACAAGGTGATGTGGGTCGATTCGGTATGGGACACGATCCACACCGCGATCCGCCCGATCGGCGGGGCGCTGCTGGCGCTGGCGATCGTCGATCCGGGCGATCCGGCATGGCAGGTCGCCGCGCTGCTGCTGGGCGGCGGCGGGGCGTTGCTGACGCATGGCGCGAAAGCCGGAGCGCGGGCGGCGGTGAATGTCAGCCCGGAACCGGTGAGCAATGTCGTGGTGTCGACCGGCGAGGATATTCTGACCGGTGGGCTGTTGTTTCTGGCGCTCGCCAATCCGGTTGCGGCGGTGGTGATTGCGGTGGTTGTGTTGTGCGCGGCGGTGGCGGCGCTGGTGGTTTTGCGGCGGGTGTTGCGGAGGTTGTTTCGGCGCAATTCCTCCCCCACCCGGGGAGGTGGCATCGCGCAGCGATGACGGAGGGGCCGCCCCGAAGAGGGCGGTGTTTTGCCGAGCTGTTCAACGGCCGTCTGCGCGGCCGCCCCTCCACCACCGCCTTCGGCGGCGGTCCCCCTCCCCTGCTGCGCAGGGGAGGAATTGGTTAGGCGAACACCTCCGCCAGAAATCCCGTCGTCGCAGCCCAGCTGCGGCGGTCGGCGTTCGCGTCATAGCCGAACCCCGGCCGTGTCGATCCCGTGAGGCTCGCGTCGGTAAACCCATGCCCTGCCCCGCCATAGCCGTGGAGCTGCCAGTCCGCTTCCGCTGCGGTCAGCTCAGCCGCGAGTCCCGTCACCGCATCGGGCGGGGCGAGCGGGTCGTCCCAGCCGTGGCAGATCAGCAGCTTCACCCGGATCGGCTTGAAATAGTTATAGCCGGGCGAGTCAAAGATGCCGTGGAAGGCGACCACGCCGCGCACATCGCCTCCGGCACGCGCGAGGTCGATGACCGACTTTCCGCCGAAGCAATAGCCGATCGCCGCAGTCCGCGCGGCATCGACCTGTGGCAACGCATGCAACGCGGCGAGGCTGGCGAACAAACGGTCGCGCAGCAGCGGGCGGTCGGCGTTGAGCGCATTCATATACACCGCCGGATCGGGCGATTCGCGCGTCGTCCGCTTGCCCTGTCCGTACAGGTCGGCGACGAACCCCGCATAGCCGAGCGCCACGATCCGCTCAGCGGTGACGCGATCCTGTTCCTTCTCGCCCAGCACATTGGGAACGATCAGCACACCGGGGCGCGGCGCGGTCCAGTCGCTGTCGACGACTGCCACGCCTTCGAACGGGCCGCCGGGGCCGTCATACACGATGGTTTGTCTTTCGATCGCCATGACCATGCTCCGTTGCTCTGTCGGCCCACTTCGCTAAGGACGCGGGCAACGTCCTGCAAGGAGTAGCCCATGCCCACGCTTGTCCTGATCCGCCACGGCCAGTCGTCCTGGAATCTGGAAAACCGCTTCACCGGAT
>JBHYGP010000447.1:0-2372 GCA_051858935.1 Sphingomonas sp. | reverse complement strand
CCGTCCTCCCCCTCCGTCGCCTCCGGCGCCACCTCCCCCTGGCGGGGGAGGATAGTTCAACGCCGATTCAGTCCAATGGAACCCCTACTTCACCCCCGCCACCCAATCGTCGATTTTCTTCTCCAGCACCGGCATCGGCAGCGCGCCGGTGTCCAGCACCGCCGCGTGGAACCCGCGCGGGTCGAACTTCGCGCCCAATGCCGCCTTCGCCTTGGCCTTTGCCTTCAGGATCGTCAGCTGGCCGATCTTGTACGACAGTGCCTGACCCGGCATCGCGATGTAGCGCTCGACCTCCGCCACAGCGTCGGTCTGCGACATTGGCGAGTTGGTGACCATATATTCGATCGCCCGGTCGCGGCTCCACCCCTTGGCGTGCAGCCCGCTATCGACCACCAGCCGCATCGCGCGCAGCATCTCGTCATTCAGGCCGCCCATCCGCTGATACGGCTCCACCGCGACATCCAGTTCGGTGTAGAGCGTCTCGGCATAGAGCGCCCAGCCCTCGACATAGGCCGTATTCCCACCAAAGCGCATGAAGGCGGGAAGCGCGGCATTCTCCTGCGCCAGGCTGATCTGGAAATGATGCCCCGGCGCGCCTTCGTGCAGGTACAAAGTCTCCATGCCCCAGGTGTAGCGCGTCGGCAGGTCATAGGCGTTGAAGTAGAAAATGCCCGGCCGCGACCCGTCGGGGGTGCCCTGCGAATAGCTGCCCGCCGCATCGGTCTTCTCGCGATAGGCAGGGACCGGGCGGATTTCGAGCGGGGTCTTGGGGAGCAGCGAGAATTGCTCGCCGATCAGCGCATCCACCCGCTTGCCGATCGCCTCATATCCTACCCGCAGCGCATCGGCGCTTTCGGGCTGGAACTTCTTGTCGGTGCGCAGATGGGTGAAGAACTCCTGCAGCGTGCCGGTGAACCCGACCTTCGCCTTCTGCGCCTCCATCTCGCCCAGGATGCGCTTGACCTCCGACAGTCCCAGATCATGGACATAATCCGCCGTCAGCGGCAGCGTCGTGTTGCTCTCGATCGCATAGGCATAGAGCGCCGCCCCGCCCGGCAGCGCCGATGTGCCGACGCTGTCGCGCGCGGCGGGGAGATACTCATTGGCCAGGAAGTCGCGGACCTTCTTGTGCGCGGGCACGATCACGTCGCGGACCTGCGCGGCATAGGCGGCCTTCAACCGCGCCTGATCCGCCGCCGAAATCCCCTCGGGGAATTTCTTGACCGGGCCGTAAAAGACCGACTCCTCCACCCCCTGCGCGTTCAGATTGTCGAACTGGCCGATCATGTTGGTGACGACCAGCTTGGGCTGGACGATCCTCCGCTTCATCCCCTCGCGGAACAGGCCGATCACCCGGTCATAGGTCGCCGCATATTGGGCGTTGCGCTTCAAATTGTTCTCGTAATCGGCCTGCGTCTTGAACGGCGCGGCACCCTCGCCCGATGCGAAGCCGGGGTAGAATGCCTGAAAGCCGGTGAAATGGTCGATCGGCAGATATTTGGACACCGCGACCAGCGCGGGCGCAAAGCCCTTGAGCGTGCGCGTCTGGTCCGCCTCGAACACGTCATAGGCGATTTGGTTGACCTTGGTCAGCTTGGCCCGGTCGATCTTGCGCAGCCCCGCCAAGTCGGCCTCGCTCGCCGCCTTCTCCGCCGCCAGATAGGCGTCGGTATAATAAGTGCCGAGCTGGTCGGCATAGCGCTGGTCGCCGCGGAACAGCGCCATGATCGGGTTGCGCTTCAGCGACGCTTCGTCGCTGGCGTGGAACAGCGCCTTGAGCTTCGCATCCTCCGCCCCTTCGCCGGGCAGCGCCGCAGGGGCGGCCTGCTGCTGCGCGGCGGCGGGCATGGCGGACACGCCGGCAAGCAGGGCGGCGAGAAGAAGCGGAACAGCGCGCATCGAATGTCCTCGGGAAAAGGTGTGATAGCCGGAAATTACACCCGCTCCGCCCCCGCGCAAGGTTGCACCGCAATCGCGCAAGCCGCGCGCGCATCTGCCCATTTGTTAGGCAGTTGTTAACCCGCGACGGCGGTGTTCCGCGCAATTGCGCCTGGACCGCAACTGGCACGCCTTGTGCAGTGTCGCGCGACAGGGGCGTTCCACTTGATCGTGAACCATTCCGCCGTCACCCTGACCGCGGAACCGGACCGATCGGGATTCGCACCGGCGTCACAGAGGGAAGAAACCGTGAAAAAGATCGAAGCCATCATCAAGCCGTTCAAGCTGGATGAGGTGAAGGAGGCGCTTCACGAAGTGGGCGTGTCGGGCATCACCGTGACCGAGGCCAAAGGCTTTGGCCGTCAGAAGGGGCATACCGAGCTGTATCGCGGCGCGGAATATGTCGTCGACTTCTTGCCCAAGGTGAAGCTGGA
>JBHYGP010000446.1:0-10295 GCA_051858935.1 Sphingomonas sp. | reverse complement strand
GAGCCCGATCAGGTTCATCACCAGCAACAGCAGCGCTCCCGAGATCACGCGCGCGTCCGGCGCGACTTCCCCCTGCACGAACGTCACCGTCGCAGGCAGGAAGAAGGAGTTGAGGAACAAGGGCACGAACAGCAGCGCCAGCGCGAACTGCCAGCTGTCGACCGTCACGAAGCCGAGAAAGAAGGGCAAGGCGAGCAGCAGCGAAAGCGCCGGAAGCGTGGCATAGGCGGCTTTGTTGCGTACCGCGAACCGGTCGATCAGCTTGCCCGACGCAAAGATGCCCGCTCCCATGCCCAGACCCACGGCGATAGCATACCAGACCGCGACCTGATCCAGCGTCATTCCCTTTTCGCGCATCAGGAACAGGGTCGCAAAGTTGGCGAGGCCATAGGTGATGAAGTTTGCCGCACCGCTGGCCAGCGCCGCGACCGCGAGCAGCTTGTTTGCGAAAAAGCCAGCGATCGTCTGGACAAACCCTTGTGCTGGCTCAGCTGACTCGACCGGCGCCGGATCGAACCGACCGCGCGGCGGCTCGGGGATCAGAAAATAGACCACGACGGCCGTCACCACCCCGATCGCTCCCACGGCATAGAACGGCACGCGCCAGTCGAACGCCGCCGCGAGCGACGCGCCGAACGCCACGCCCAGCGCGGACCCGATCGGCGGGCCGAGGTTGAAGATCCCCATCGCCGTGCCGCGCTGTTCGCGCGGGAAGCTGTCCGAGATGATCGCATAGGACGGTGGGACGCCTCCGGCCTCGCCGACGCCGACCGCCATCCGCGCCACCGCCAGCTGCCCATAGTTCGATGCCATGCCGCACGCGACCGTTGCGCCGCTCCACAGACCGCAGGCGAGCGACAGCACTTTGACGCGGTTGGTACGGTCAGCCAGCCAGCCGACCGGGATTGCGATGAAGCAATAGAAGAGCGCGAAGTAGAAGCCGGTCACGTAACCGAGCTGGCCGTCGCTGATCTGCAAACTGTCCTGGATCGGCTTGGCGAGGATCGACACCAGCTGGCGATCGAGAAAGTTGAGAACGTAGACGAAGCACAGCATCCCCAGCACCAGGCTGCGGCTTGTCGCTCTCCCTCCCGCTTGCGTCGCGTCGGTCGCCATCAGCCTGCACTCCCCTCATGCTTGGGTTGTTTGTCGATCCAGCCCGGACGGCTCCGCCCGCCGCCCAGCCCAGCAGCAACGCGCTGCTTGAGCAGGGCAGGCGGGCGGAACCGCTCACCATAGGCGTCCTGCAGGATTTCCTGCACCTGCAGGCACAGGTCGGATGTCACGATATCCATCATCGCGAATGGCCCGATCGGATGACCAAGTCCAAGGCGGCACGCCGTGTCGAGGTCGGCGGGCGTCGCCACCCCTTCCTCGACCAGCTTGACCGCCTCGATCAGCAGCGCGTGCAGCATGCGGTTCACCGCGAAACCGGCAATGTCGCGAACGCGCACCGGCTGTTTTCCGATATCGCGCATCAACGCCGCGACCTCGTCCGCAGTCGCCGGATCGGTTGCAAAGCCGGGAATGACTTCGACGAGCTGCATGCGCGACACCGGCGAGAAATAATGTGTTCCGATGAACCGCGCGCGCCGGTCGGGTGTCAGGAATGCAGCGAGGGTCGAGATCGGGAGCGTCGAGGTGTTGGTCGCGAAGATGCAGAACGGCGCGCAGATCCGGTCCAGCGCGCGGAGGACATCGGCCTTGGCCTCGAGCGATTCATAGACCGCCTCGGTCACGATGGCACAGTCGCGCATGGCGTCGATGCTGGTGACGGGCGCGATCCGGGCGAGTGCCGCTTCCGCCAGGTCGGCGGCGTAGGCTGCGCGCGTCACGCCCTTGTCGAGCACGCCGCGCAGTCGCACGAGCGCCCGATCGAGCGCCTCCTCGCTGCGGTCGTGCAGCAGCACGTCATGCCCCGCGAGAGCGAATACCAGCGCGATCTCCGCCCCCATCAGGCCCGCGCCGACCACCCCGGCCTTCATGCCACCGCTCCGGCGCAAGCGTCCGACGCGCGCTGCCGCCATTGCCGCGCCTGTTCGATATACCAGGGCAGCAGTTCCGGCGTGGCGGTGGCATCGGGGCTGATCACCTTGTCGACCGGCCAGCCGGCGAATAGCCGCTTGATCGGCAGCTCCTGCTTCTTGCCGGACAAGGTGCGCGGGATGCCGGGTGCAGCAATCACGCGGTCGGGCACGAAGCGCGGCGACAGGCTGGTGCGAATGGCGGCGGCAATCGCGGTCTCCATCGCTCCATCGACGGCGCACCCATCAGCGGGGACGACGAACAGGATGAGCTGGCTGTCCCCCTGCGCTGTTTCGAGATCGATCAGCATCGCGTCGTCAATCTGCGGGAGTTGCTCGACCGCCGCATAGATCTCCGCCGTGCCCATGCGGACGCCATGCCGGTTGATCGTCGCGTCGCTGCGGCCGGAGATGGTGCAGCTGCCATCGCTGCCGATTGTCAGCCAGTCGCCATGCCGCCACACACCGGGCCAGGTCGCAAAGTAGGAGTCGTGATAGCGGCTGCCGTCGGCATCGCCCCAGAAATAGAGCGGCATGCTCGGGAAGGGGCGCGTGCAGACCAGTTCGCCCACTTCATCCACGACCGGCTTGCCCTGCTCATCCCACGCCTCGATTGCAGCGCCGAGGTGGCGGCATTGCAGGCGGCCCGGCGTGTCGGGCAGTTCGGGGTTCCCGGCCATGAAGGCGGCCGCAATCTCGGTCCCGCCGCTGACATTGCACCACCAGATATGGGGGCGGCCCAATTGCGCGAATTGCGCGCTGCCCCAGCGTTGCACATCGGGTGGCAGCGGCGATCCGGTGCTACCCAGGGCGCGAATGCGCTCGACCCCGGCGATGCGGGTGACATCGATCCCGGCCTTTCGGCAGCTGGCGAAAAAGGCCGCACCCGCGCCGAACCAGGTCACGCCGCTGCGCGCCGCAAAATACCACAAACGCGTCCAGTCGGGATCGGCCTTGGTCCCGCTCGGCGATCCGTCGAACAGGCAGATCGTGGTTCCGCTGAGCAACCCGCCGACCTGGATGTTCCACATCACCCAGCCGCTCGCGCTATACCAATGGAAGCGCTCGCCAAAGGTGTTCGGCGCATAGCTCGGGCCGAGATCGAAGTGCAGTCGCCCGGCGGCAGTCGCGACCAGCACCCCGCCATGGCCGTGGACGATCGCCTTGGGCAGGCCGGTGGTGCCGCTGGAATAAAGGATCCACAGCGGATGATCGAACGGCAGCCATTCCGGCTCGAATACCGCGACCGCATCATCGTCGCGCGAGATCGTGGCGGCGAAGTCGATAGCACCGGGAACCTCGCCGGTGGCGCAGCCGCTGGTGACGAGGAAGATGCTTGACAGACTGGGAAGCTGCGCGCGCAATTCCTGCACGGCGGCGGTGCGGTCCAGCGCCTTGCCCGCATAGAAAATTCCATCCACCGCGATCAGCGCCTTGGGCGCGGTCTGCCGCCAGCGATCGAGCACCGCGTTGGTGCCCATATCCGGCGAGCACAGGGTCCAGATCGCGCCGATACTGGCACAAGCGAGCAGCCCGATTACCGCCGTCGGGATGTTGGGCAGATAGGCTGCGACGCGGTCCCCCGGCGCGATACCGCGCGCACGCAGGGCAAGGGCGAGTGCGGCAGACTGGCGGCGCAGTTCCGCCCAGCTCAGCGTGACGCTGGCGCCACGCTCGTCGATGGCGATGATCGCCGGCTGCCCCGCCGCATCCGCCGCATCGGCATGGCGGAACACGTGCCGCGCGTAGTTGACCTGCGCCCCGTCGAACCAGCGCGCGCCCGGCATCGCGTCATCGCTCAGCACCGCCGTGAACGGCGTCGGCGATGCGATCCCGTCAAACTCCCAGATGCTGCGCCAGAACCCGTCGAGATCCTCGACCGACCAGCGGTGCAGGTCTTCGAAGCTTGCAAAGGTTCGACCCCGGGTCCGCGCCAGCCAGTCACGATAGAGCCGGATCTGCGGCACGGGCTGGTAAAGGGAGGCGCTGGCACCGGTCATCAAAAGCCAAACCTTATTGTCATTCATGCATTGAGCGGGCGGCGTCCCGTGGCAGACGCCGCCCGCCAGCGGTCAGAAGGATGTGCGCAGGCTCATCGCCGCGTATCGACCGATCGCGTTGTAAGCGCCGCCGATGCCATCGGTGCCGGGGAAGAAGGGCGGCGTCGCGTCGAACAGGTCGTTGACCTGCAGCCCCAGTTCCAGCCCCTTGGCAAAGGCCAGGTCGGGCAGCCGCACCGACAGGCGCAGGTCGACGGTGGTATAGCCCTCGGCCGCATAGAGCGCCGAACCGGTCGGTGTTGCATAGGATGCGGTCACGCCGCTGCGATGATTGACGAAGTTGACGAAGGTCACCGGCCCCGCGGTGAAGCCGAGCGTCGTGCGCAGCGTCGTGCGCGGAATGCCGGCGTCCAGCGAATTGCTCACCGCCGATGTCGGGGACAGCTGGTTGCGGTAGTTCAGGATGTAGTTGCCCGCGATCCCGCCGAAAAGCGTGCCGAAGCCGACATTCTGGCGATAGCGCAGGTCGAAATCGATGCCGTTGGTTTCCCGCACGCCGAAATTGCCCTGACGCAGGTCGAGGATGTTGCCGATCGTCGGCACTGCGGCAAAGGTGTAGAAGAACGGCACCGTGTCGGCGATCGCCGCGCCGACCTGCCCGGCAGTCGGATTGCGGATCACGCGCGCAGCGAAGGTCGGGTCGCTGAACAGCAGCGCACCAAGGCCCGAGGGCGTCCCGATCACATTGTCGTAATGGATGTCGTAGAAGGTGACGCTCGCGCTCAGGTTCGGGATCGCCTTGGGACGCAGGTCCACGCCGACCGACCAGGTGCGTGCCGTTTCCGGCGTGAGGTCCTGATTGCCGCCATAGAGAAGGATCGTGTTGACCTGTGCTGCACCACGCGACGGATCGCGTGCCCCGAAGGCATCGACCAGCGCAGCAGCTGAGTAATAGGAACCGACCGTCGAACCGAGATCGCGCAGACCCGGGGCGCGGAACGAACGTCCGAAGCTGCCGCGCAGGTTGAAGCCCTCGACCGGCTCCCAGGTGAGGCCGATCTTCGGATTGCTGGTCGATCCGAAATCGCTGTAGTGATCGTAGCGGCCAGACAGCGACAGCGCGAGGCTGTGCATACCCGACGTCGCATTGCCCTCGCCGAAGATCGGCACGAACAATTCTCCGTACACCGACTGGACATTGCGCTCGAGATCCTCGGGGAAGCCAACCCCGCCGCTCTGGCCGCGCTGCATGTAGGTTTCGCGTCTATATTCCGCCCCGACCGCGACCTTGAGCTCGCCGCCCGGCAGCTGCGCCAAGGGCCCATCGACCTTGACAGCTCCGATCCGCGTGCGCTGGCGATTGTCAAAGGTCGTGGGGTTGTTGACGATCGCCGCGACCACCGCCGGGCTCGTACTATAGCCGAACGGATCGAGCGCGGTCGCGGTGGTGGTTCCGGCAGCGGCCGCGGTCAGCGCGGTGGTGTTGATCCCCGGCTGGAAGGTGTCGTTGCGCGAAAAGTTGAACGAGCCATAGATGCTCGCCTTGAAGGCGCCCGGCAGGTCGAAATCGACCCCGGCGGAGGCGTTGCCGCTGCGCACGCGGAAAATCTGGTCGAAATGGTCCGCACCGACCAGCCGGTCCGGGCGGACATCGAAATAGCCAAATACCGATCCCGTCCCCGGCGGCGCGCGGAAGAACGGGTTGGCGGCGGTGATCAGGACGAAGGTCTGCCCCGGCAGTGCGGCCTGCACGACGTCACGACGATCCGAATAAAGGAAATCGGCCCACAGGGTGACCGCATCTGACACGTCCTGCCGCGCCGACACGAACGCGCTGTGCGTGCGGTTCTGCGGCAACAGATCGACCGGCCCGCGCGGGTCGCAGGTGTTGAGGCCAGGCGCGAGGCTGGGCGCGGCATAAATTGTGCCGGCGAACAGATTGACGTTCGCATCGGGGCACACCGCCGAGCGCGTGTCGATGCCGCCCACCGCGCGGAAATCGAGCGAGCGATAGCTGCGATCGGCCCCAGTGATGTTGCTGTTGTCTTGATACTGATAGGCGGCGATGAACGATCCGCTGCCCCAGTCATCGCCTAAAGCGAGCCCCGCGCTGAACGCATTGTAATCATCGGCAATGCCGTAGCGGACAATCGCGTCCACGCCTTTCATGCGCTTGCGGGTGATGAAGTTGACGACGCCGGCAACGGCTTCCGATCCGTAGATCGCCGACGCGCCGTCGGCGACGATCTCGACCCGCTCGATCGCGAGTTCTGGAATGAACGGATAGTCGGGATTGGTCTGCTGCGTGCTGCCCGAGATCAGGCGATGCCCGTTCATCAGCGGCAATGTCGCAGCGGTTGGCAGGCCGCGCAGCCCCGGCGCGAACGAGCCAAGGCCGTTGTTGCTGACGCGCGGCGCGGTGTTGAAGCTGTTGAGCTGCGGCACGGTCGCCAGGAGTTCAGGCGTGCTCGCCGCGCCGATCAGCTTGGCGTCCTCACGCGTCACGCTGATCAGGCCGGAGCCAGTGGGCGGAATCCCGCGGATGCTCGACCCGGTGATGACCACCTCGGTCGGCTCTTCGGCATCGGTCTCCGCAGCGGGTCCGGTGGTTTGCGCATAGCCGGCCGCCGGGGCGACCAGCAGCGTGAGCGCAAGGGCCGAACGCGCCAGTAGCTGTGCCCGGCGCCCAAGATGATCGGTTCGGATCGGCATGTCCTGTATCCCCTCCTTGATGTTGTCGCGTTGCGGTCTTCGCCGCCGCCGGGCTTTGCCGACTTGATGTCATGCTTATGGTCTGACACATCGGGCGGTAAGTGCATTGCCGGACATCACTATGTCTTTACCGGACATGTGCAGCGGGAGAATGCGAGGATGGCAAAGGCCGAAGCGGACGGCGCGGCAGTGGATTGCAACCTGCGCGCGGGGTTTCCCTCACTCAACCAGCGCAGCTTCGCTCCGTTCAAGATCGCAACGGTCATCGACACGGTCGCGGATCGCGGGATTCGCGCGGAGACCGTGCTGGATCGCACCGGGCTGACGCTGGCCGAAGTGCGCGACCCGCATTCGATGACCTCAATCGGCCAGTATCTGACGGCGTGCGAGAATATCGTTGCCGCCGGGGCGACCTACACCGATGCGTTTGCGATCGGCGCGCGCCTGCATCTCTCTGCCTATGGAATGTATGGCTATGCGCTGATGTGTTCGCCGACGATGCGCGACTTTTTCGACTTTGCCGTGCGCTATCAGCCGCTCGCGACGCCGACCGTGCGCCTCGAATGGCGAATCGAGGGCGATCGAGCGATCTGGCAGTTCCGCGAAATCTATCGCGATGTGATGAGCAGCGATGTGCGCACCTTCCTCGTCCGCCAGCAAATGAAGATGACCTTCACCCATATCCGGGACACCGCTGGTGCGGACAATCTGCCTGTGCGCGCGCTGTTCGCGCTGCCCGAGGACGCGTTCGCGCCGGACGATGCGCAGGCTCTGTCCTGCCCCTGCTCCTATGGCGAGGCGGCGAATGAGCTTCACTATCCGATCGGCATCCTCGACCAGACCCCGGAGCTCGGCAACCGTCTGACGCGCGCAATGCTGGAGGAGACCTGCGACCGCCTGATCGGGCAAGCTCGCATTTCCTCGGGCCTTTCGGGGGAGGTTTATCAGTTGCTGATGAACGCCCCGAGCGAGTTCCCGTCGATGACCGCAATTGCCGCGCTTCTCGGAATGCAGGAGCGCACCCTGCGCCGCCGCCTTGCCGCTGAAGAGACAAGCTATGGCGCGATCGTCGACGATGTCCGCCGCAAGCTGGCGATCGAGTATCTCCAGACGACCCGGATGAGCGTCGACGACGTGGCGTGGAAGGTGGGCTTCAGCGACAGCGCGAATCTGCGCCGCGCGGTACGACGTTGGACAGGTATGACGATCAGCGCGTTACGCGCGAGCACCTAGGCCCGAACTGCGAGCAAGTCTTTAGGCGGGGGCCAGCCGAGCCGAAGAGCTTCGCCACCGCAAGCCTACACGCAACGGAAATTGCGCCGTTTGAATACGCCCGGGATCGTGTCGGCAATCGTGGCTTAGGCAATCGAGACCAGACTGACTGCTTTCGGCCCATTTCCTGCCGTCGCGGTCGGGAGCATATTAATGACCGGTGTTGGGTCGGCCACGGAAAGGCGGCTTTGAGCGGCAAGGACCCGCAAGTGGTCGTCCATTCCCCCTTCCGAATCACCAGGCACGGGCTCTGCGTTGGACCGGTGGCATTTTGGGGCGTATAGTGTGAACGATCGGCGCCGACCGCTGAGGGGGCAGCATGAGCCATGCGCGTTACCATCTTCGCCCCCGCCAACGCGCATTTGTTGGAGATAGCCGGCATTCAGGACGCGCTGTTCGAGGCGAACTGCAAGTTGCAATCCCGGCCGCCCTACCTTGTTCGCCTGGTCACCGAGCATGGCACCCCGCTGAAATGCGCCTCCGGCTCCACGGTGTTGCCTGATGCGGGAGTCGCGGAGGCGACGGAGGTTTGCGATACGCTGATCGTCGTCGGCCCCTTCGGCGTTCCCCGTCCGCCCAGCGCGGCGGTCGCGGACTGGCTGCGCGGGCAGGCGCGGGCGGCGCGGCGCTACGGCTCGACCTGCACCGGGGCGTTCCTGCTCGCCGATGCGGGGCTGCTGTCCGGGCGGCGTGTCACGACGCACTGGCAATATGCCGACCACCTCGCTGCGGCCCATCCCGACATCCATGTCGAACCCGACCGCATCTTCGTCCGCGATGGCCCGCTGTTCAGTTCGGCCGGGGTGACGGCAGCCATCGACCTCGCCTTCTCGCTGGTCGAGGAGGATCACGGCCGCGCGCTCGCGCTCTATGTCGCGCGCAGATTGGTCGTGTTCCTCAAGCGCCCCGGCGGCCAGTCGCAGTTCAGCGACGCAATGACCGCGCAAAGCGCCGGCACCCGCCCGCTTGACAAGGTGCGCCTGCATATCCTCGAAAACCCCCGCGCGCCGCTCGATCTCGCCGCGCTGGCATCCGTTGCCGGCACCAGTTCGCGGCATCTGTCCCGCCTGTGCCGCGAACAGCTCGGACTGAGTCCCGCCACCTATGTCGAGCTCACCCGGATCGATATCGCGCGGCGGTTACTCGAGGAAAGCGACGCCCCGATCAAGGCGATCGCCCACGCCGCCGGGTTCGGATCAACCACCACGCTCCGCCGTGCCTTTCTGCGCCGGATCGGGGTCGCGCCGCTCCAATATCGCCTGCGGTTCCAGACGACGGGACCCAGCGACAAAAGCGCCGCCATTATGTCCTGAACCGCCGCCGCATCGGCGTTGAAGCGCCCTGCCCCTGGCCGCATCTTTGGGGCCGGAGGTCATGCCATGCACGTTCAACGCGCCGAGCAAATTGCAACCCGTTCGATTCCGAGAAAGCCCAAGCGACCCGCGTCGGCCGCACGCGGCGCGAATGCGGCCTATGCACTGCTCGCCGAGCAATGCCGCGCGCGCGTTGATGGCCTCGCCCCGCGCCAGCGCGACGTGCTTGCCGGACTGGCTGCTGGCAACAGCAACAAGCAGATCGCACACACGCTGGGCCTCAGCCCCCGGACGGTCGAAATCTACCGCGCCGGAATGATGACCCGGCTCAACGTCCGCTCCCTGGCTCAGGCGATGCAGATCGCCTTCGTGGCGGGGCTCGTCCCGCTCGACATGCTGTCGTCTTGATCCGGGTCACGCGCTTCGCAATGCAGGGAACGCGGCGATGAAATTCTGGAACAGGCGACGCGCAACCGTATCCGTGACGGTGCCGGAGGTGGTGTCGCCACCCCCGGCGTCCGCCGCCGCGCTCGCGGTGGCACAGTGCACGGACGGCGTGATGGTCGCCGATATGCGCATGCGCGGCCAGCCGATCGTGGCGGTGAACCCCGCCTTCACGGCGATCACCGGCTATGCTGCCGACGAGGCGATCGGCAAGAACTGCCGCTATCTTCAGGGCAGCGACCGGCTTCAGCCCGAGATCGCCGAAATCCGCGACGCGCTGGCCGATGGCCGTCCGTGCGCGGTCACGATCCGCAACTACCGCCGCGACGGCACGATGTTCCGCAACGCACTACGCCTGCTCCCGCTGCGCGACGATAGCGGAGGGGTCACCCATTTCGTCGGCCTGATCCGCGACGTGACGCATGAAGCGGGCATCGACCGCCTCACCGGCCTGTTCGACCGCTATGGATTGCTCGACCGGCTCAGCGGGCTGACCGCGTCGGCGACCGGCGCCGTGCTGGTGGTCAAGG
>JBHYGP010000445.1:8264-21337 GCA_051858935.1 Sphingomonas sp. | reverse complement strand
CATCTTGTTGAAGCGCGGGAAGTTCATCAGCATCGCGAAGCTGGCGAACAGCTGAAGCCCTTCGGTAAACCCGCCGAACATGGCGAGGGTCTTGGCGATATCCTCGTCATTATCGACGCCGAACTGCTGAAGGTAGTCGTGCTTGTCCTTCATCTCGCTATATTCGAGGAACATGCCGTACTCGCTTTCGGGCATGCCGATCGTGTCGAGCAGATGGCTGTAGGCGGCGATGTGCACCGTCTCCATGTTGGAGAAGGACGCGAGCATCATCTTGATCTCGACCGGCTTGAACACGCGGCCATATTTTTCGTGGTAGCAATCCTGCACCTCGATATCCGCCTGGGTGAAGAAGCGGAAAATCTGGGTCAGCAGATTGCGTTCGTGATCGGTGAGCTTTTGCGCCCAGTCGCGGCAATCCTCACCCAGCGGCACCTCTTCGGGGAGCCAGTGGATCTGCTGCTGACGCTTCCAGAAGTCGAACGCCCAGGGGTATTCGAACGGCTTGTAGGTCTTGCGGGCTTCGAGAAGAGGCATGGGGTTACTCCGAGACGAATTTGATGATTGATACGAGCGCCACCAGCACATTGAGCGCAAGAAGGGCGGCACCGAAAAGCCGGTTGGTACGGGGGCTGAAACTGCCGAACGTCGGCCACAAGATCATTTGCAGCGCGAGCATGATGAAGAACGGAGTCAGGAGCGGGATTCCGCTGACCCCAAATGACTGAACGCCCGCAAGGTCGAGAAATGTGGCGATGGCCAACAGTAGCCCGACCGCAATCAGCGCGATCCGGTAAGCCCGCGGAACCGGGCTCGACGCGACGTACTCGCTCATGCCCCACCCACCATGCTGGCGACCAGCGCGAAGCCGGTGAGGAAGAGGCAGAGCGCGACCAGCATCGTTCCGGCGATGCGCAGGGCGTAGGTGCCCTCAGGCGAGGCGGCGCGGCGGCACAGCAGGGTGAGGCCCGCTACGCCCGACGCGATGCCGATCCCGGCCTGAATGGCGAGCGCGCGCGTCACTGGTCGATCACGGTTTCGTTACGGGCTGGGCCGCCGCGGTCGCGCACGACGACGCGCTCCTTGATGATCACCTTTTTCCCGCGATTGGCGCCGACGCCGAACACGCAGATGCCGAGGAAATAGCCGAAATCATACCAGCCGCCATTGTTGGGCACGGCATAGACCGCGACGTCGGGGACGAACAGCGAGAGCACCCAGGCGACCGGGAAGATGAAGCCGTGCCACAGGCCGAGCAGGAAGCCGGGCGCGCTGGGCTCGACTGCGGTGCCGACCTGCTGAGCGCAGGCAGCGAGCAGGGTGAGGCCCAACAGGGGGAGGAGACGGAGGTGGGTCATTGGACTCTCCTTGGTCGCGCTCCTCCCATGGAGGGCGCTCACATGCCGGTGCGGCTTACTGGCAAGCCAGACACTCGTCGTAATCGGTGCTCTCACCCAGATCGAATTTGGGCGCGTCGATCGTGTTGTCGGCTTCCACGCCGCCCGCAAAGCCGGCGCGCTGCACCGATTTGCTGCGGAGATAGTAGAGCGACTTGATGCCGAGTTCCCATGCGCGGAAGTGGAGCATTAGCAGATCCCACTTTTCGACGTCCGCCGGGATGAACAGGTTCAGCGACTGGGCCTGATCGATATAGGGCGCGCGGTCGCCGGCGAGTTCGAGCAGCCAGCGCTGGTCGATCTCGAAGCTGGTCTTGAAGCAGTCCTTTTCCTCCTGCGAGAGGAAGTCGAGATGCTGGACGCTACCGCCGCGCTCGAGGATCGAGTTCCACACCGCTTCGCTGTTCTTCGACTTTTCGATCAGGATCTTTTCGAGATACGGATTCTTGACCGAGAAGCTGCCCGACAGAGTCTTGTGGGTGTAGATGTTGGCCGGGATCGGTTCGATGCAGGCCGAGGTGCCGCCGCAGATGATGCTGATCGACGCGGTCGGCGCGATCGCCATCTTACAGCTGAAACGCTCCATAACGCCCATGTCGGCGGCGTCGGGGCACGGGCCGCGCTCGACCGCGAGCTGCATCGAGGCTTCGTCGACCTGACCCTTGATGTGTTTGAAGATCTTGCTGTTCCAGGTCTTGGCCATCGCGCCCTCAAACGGGAGGCCGCGCGCCTGGAGGAAGCTGTGGAAGCCCATCACGCCAAGGCCCACGCTGCGTTCGCGGCTGGCGGAATAGGCGGCCTTTTCCATGCCCGGCTCGGCGCGGTCGATATAGTCCTGAAGGACGTTGTCGAGGAAGCGCATGACGTCCTCGATGAACCCCTTTTCGTTCTTCCACTCGTCCCAGGTTTCGAGGTTGAGCGAGGAGAGGCAGCAGACCGCGGTGCGCTCGTTACCCAGATGATCCTTGCCGGTCGGCAGGGTGATTTCCGAGCAGAGGTTCGAGGTCGAGACCTTGAGGCCCAGATCGCGGTGATGCTTGGGCATGTTGTTGTTCACGTGATCGGCGAACACGATGTACGGCTCACCGGTCGCGAGGCGGGTTTCGACCAGCTTCTGGAACAAAGCGCGAGCGTTGACGGTGGCGCGGACGCTGCCGTCCTTGGGCGATTTGAGATCCCAGTCGGCGCCTTCGCGCACCGCTTCCATGAAGGCGTCGGGGATGAGGACACCGTGGTGGAGGTTCAGCGCCTTGCGGTTGAAATCGCCGCTGGGCTTGCGGATTTCGAGGAACTCCTCGATCTCCGGGTGGCTGATGTCGAGATAGCAGGCGGCCGAACCGCGACGCAGGCTGCCCTGGCTGATCGCGAGGGTCAGCGAATCCATCACACGGACGAACGGGATGATGCCCGAGGTCTTGCCGTTGAGGCCGACCGGCTCCCCGATGCCACGGACATTGCCCCAATAGGTGCCGATGCCGCCGCCGCGCGAGGCGAGCCAGACATTCTCGTTCCAGGTGTCGACGATGCCGTTGAGGCTATCGGGCACGGAGTTGAGGAAGCAGCTGATCGGCAGGCCACGACCGGTGCCGCCGTTCGACAGCACGGGGGTGGCGGGCATGAACCACAGGCGCGAGATATAGTCGTAGATGCGCTGGGCGTGCGCGGCGTCATCGGCGTATGCGGACGCGACGCGGACGAACAGGTCCTGGAAATTCTCACCCGGGAGCAGATAGCGGTCGCGCAGCGTGTCCTTGCCGAATTCGGTCAGGAGTGCGTCACGCGAATGATCGACCTCGACCGGGTAGATGCGCGGGGCGACCGTCTTGGAATCGAGCTTCTTCTTGGCCTTGGGAGCCTTTTCGGATGCGGCGGCAGCCTGAGCCTTGGGCTCGACGAGCGGTTCGGCGGTATCGGTCACAGTTTCACTCACGCTCGTTTCCTGGCTTTCTCTGAAGTCCATCGGTCGTCCCCTGCCACGTCCAATCGTCACGACTCGGGGGGCGGCGCTGATCCTAGCACCTTAGCATCCGATACGGAGAGAACAAATCGTGTCCATCCGCACCGCACCAAGCGACAGAAAAGCCCCCGCGATATAGGATCGCGAGCGATGCTCCACCAGTGCTTGGGCTTGTCCCCCTGTGTGACCACTAGAGATTGTGCCAATCCGAAGCGGGAGGCAATACCGTAAATGACAATTAAGAGACTCGGTTCGTCGCTGATATGACTCGGTTCATGGCATGGTTACCATAGCCGGTGCAGTGCGACGCGCGGACCTTCCTCGCCTTTTCAGAATGCAAGAGAACGACGGGCGAACATGGGATTTTTTTCGCGCACAGGTTCATCCACAGATTTCTGACTCTGCTGCACCACAAGATGCAGCAATCCCCGTCCGGCACGCCGGACGGGGATGCAGAAGAAGGAAGAAGAAGACCCTCCCGACCCCCTCCCGCGAAGGCGGGAGGGGCTTTGAGTCGGAGCGATCAGAACCGCCCGGTCAGTTCGATCCCGTAGAAGCGCGGTTCAGCCGGGATGAAGGTCGGGATACCGAACGCGCCGCCGGTGTTGCCGGCGTCGAGCAGATAATCCTCGTTCGACAGGTTGCGGCCGAACACCGCCAGCTCGAACCGGTCGTCAGCGAAGGATACGCCGGCGCGGGCGTTGAACAGCGTGACGCCCGGCTGGCTGATCAGCGGATTGTTCGGGATCTCAAAGAAGATTTGCGAACGATAGGTGACCGTCGGGGTCGCGAAGACGCGGACGCCGCCCAGCTGCGTGTTCAGCGTGAAGCCGCCCGCCGCCTGCACTTCAGGCTGGAGACGGAAGCGTGCGCCGGAGAAGGCGGGGGCGACCGAATTGCCCTCCTCGATCTTCGCATCGATATAGGCGCCATTGGCGAAGACGGTCAGCCACGGGGTCGCGCGAACGCTGACCTCCGCCTCGACACCGAAGTTGCTGGCCTTACCCGCGCTCTGGGTCACGGTGGTGCCGTTGGACTGGACCACGCTGACCTGGAAGCCGTCATATTTCTGGTAATAGACGCCGAGCGTGCCCGAGACGGGGCCGACGCGGCCCTTGAGCCCGGCTTCATAGTTCCACACCTTTTCCTCGGCGACGAGGTTGAGGTTTTCGACCGGCCCGCCTGCCGTCGCGCGCGCCGAGAGCTGCACCACCGGCGAGCGGCGCCCCTTCGACACGGTGGCGAAGACGTTGATGGCGTCGGTCGCGCGGTAGAGGATGTTGAAGCGCGGGAGCACGGCGTCGAAGCTGTCTTCGGCGTGGAGCGTGCGGCCAGCAGTATCGACCTGGCCGGGGATCAGCGACGCGCCGCCGCTGAGCACCGAACGCGGCACGTTGGCGAAATAGCCCGAGCGGCGGGTTTCGGTGAGCCAGCGCACGCCCGCAGTGAGCTCAAGCGCCTCGAACGGGATCCAGGTGCCGTCGGCGAACAGCGAATAGCTGTTGTTGCGCCCCTGATTCTCGAACACCGAGCTGTAGGGCAGCGTGGTAACGAGGCCGCCGGTGGCAAGCGCCGTCGCCTGCGCCGCGGTCACGACGCCCGCCGAATTGACGCAGCCCAGGCCCGGAATGATGTTCGCCGCGCACTGGAGGAAAATGCCCTCCTCCGACGAGAAGGGGACGTTCTGGAAATTGTCCTCGACGAACACGTTGAAACCGAACGAGCCGCGGAACTTGTCGCCGGTATAGGCGAAGCGGCTTTCCTGGCTCGCCTGCCAGCCCTTCGAAAACTCGGCGAACTCCAGATACCAGGCGGCCGAGCCGTCGGCGTCGAACACTTCGAGGCTGTCAAATTCGCGATAGCCGTTGACCATGGTCAGCGACCAGCGGTCGGTGATGTCCCAGGCGAGCGTGAGGTTGGCGTCATAGACTTCGCGGTTGAGGCCGAGCTTGGCCATCCCCAGCACCTGCGCCGAGACGGGCGAACCACCGAGATGCGCGGGACCGAACGGGTTGCCCGGCCCGGCCTCGGTCGGGAGCGCGCGTGAGATGAACGGCGTGCCGCTGTTGCGCTGCTGGTCATAGGTCAGGATCAGGTCGGCGCGGAAGGAATCACTGGGTTCGAAGCGCAGCGAACCGCGCACGCCGAGCTGGTCCTGCGCGTAGAGATCGTCCTGATTGGCGGCGAGATTTTCGACATAGCCGTCGCGCTTCTTCACCTCGAACGCGATGCGGCCGGCGATGACATCGTTACCGGCATTGACGAAGCCGGCGAGACGCCAGGCATCGAAATTGCCGTAGCTTGCCGACAGTTCACCCGAGAAACCGGCGCGCGGGCGGGCCGAGATGAGGCTGATCGCGCCGATCGTCGATGCGGTGCCGAACAGCGTCGCCTGCGGCCCCTTGATCACTTCCACGCGTTCGAGGTCGTAGATCGCCTGATACGAGCCGCGCGAGCGCGAGATATCGACGCCGTTATAATAAAGCGAAACGCGCGGCCCCTGCTGCGCCGAACCCGAGTCCGAGGTGATGCCGCGGATCACGATGCCGGGATTGTTCGCGCTCTGCTCCTGCACGTTGAGGCCGGGGACATAGTTGGACAGCTCGTCCAGATCCTGCACGCCCAGCTCGCGCATCCGTTCACCGCTGTTGGCGCTGATCGTGATCGGCACGTCGACCGCGCGCTGTTCGGTCTTTTGCGCGGTGACGATGATGTCGCCATTTTCACCCTCGACCGCAGCCTGTGACGCGGGTGCCTGTTGCGCGAGCGCGGTGCCGGACACGGTGGTGAGCAGCGCCGCGAATGCGACGCCGGAAAGGCGCGATGCCATGTTCGATTTCCCCTGGATGATGTTGGCTTGTGGTGCGCGTCCCCTGCCCCCGATCTGTTGCAGGGCGACGCGATTTCGATGACGGAGCGGGGAGATTTCGGTGACGGTTTGGCGACGACGAGGCGCGGGGCGTTACGCCGGACGCGGACAGCAACCGGCCCGCCGCTCGGACGGGGGCCGTGCGGCGGGCGTCAGCCGCAGCGTTCAGATTGTGCCGATGCCGGTCGGGCCGACAGGGCTATTCGAGTCGATACCCCTTCGACGCCGCCACCACGGCTTCCGCATCGACCGCGCGCACCGCGGCTTTTAGCGTCGCGAGCGGCAGATCGTCGCTCATCGCGCCGATCATCATCCGTCGATTGGAAATCTCGGCATATTCGAGCAGCTTTTTACGGCAGTTGTACAGCTCCTGGATGCGCACATCGTTCTCGACCCGCACCTTTTCGTAGCTGCAGCCGTCCTTGGTTTCGTAGCTGCCGTATCGCTGTTTTCTGGCCGCCACGCCCATGTCGACGATCATCACTTCGTAGCAGCCGTCCGCTAAGCAATAATCTGCGCCGGCGACGCCCCGGCGATACTCGCGTACGTTCGATTTGGTCGAGCCCCCGATTTCATCCGGCAGCAATTGCGCAAGCCTGCTGGACGGGACGAGATTATCGGGACGCGGACGGTTTTGTGCTCCGGCCCCCAGAAATATCAACAGCAGCCCGGTGCCAGCGCAGACCAGCGCCGTGACGAACGCGCCGGTGGGCGCTGGAGGCGTGTCGCTCAACGACGGCGCCGACGGTGCGGTCTCGCCCCGCTCCGCTGCGATCGCGGAGTCGATTTCCGCATTCACCACTCGCTTCGTCGTGTCGGTGATCCACGCTGCGCGCTGCCAGTTGCGGACAAGCAGATAGAGCAGCGGGGCCACGCCGATGGCTGCGCCGCCGGAAGCGAAGAACAGCCCGCCCTCCGCGCCGGTCAGATCGGGGTCCGTGCCCGTCATCATGCCCATGAGCAGCGATCCGAGCATGACCGCCCCGGCGAACGCAGCGCCCAGCGCGGCGATGAGCAGCGCGCAGCCGCCGAACGAAGCATTCAGGCGGCGGACCTCGCGGTCCATGATGAGCCGCTCGCCGGTCGCCATATTGTAGAGACCCATCAGATAGCCGCGTCGGCTATGGGTATCGCCGCCCCAGGCCGCGATCACCCGCTGACCGTCGCGCACGCCGAACAGCGAGTGGATCTCATGCTCGGCACCGCTATCCTCGCGCAGGAAGAACTTGCCGCGCTGGACGACATTGGAATGAACCTGCGCCGATTCGACGCGCCCGCCGTGCGGCCCGACCCAGCCGCCGCCCCCGGAGCTGGAGACATGGGTATCGCTCCAGCGCTGCGTCCCCTTTACCTCGCCGGTGTGGCTGAAGACGTAGATCTCGCTCGGCTTGGTGACGGTGTTGACCTGGTCGCTCTTTGCCATGGCATGCCCCTTCCACTCCGAGGCCGACGCCAGGCTCGACCTGCGCTGCGCAATGTGAAACGATTCATATCGGTGTTGCAACAGATTAAACGGCGTCGTTCACAGGCCGACGAGTCAGCAAGGCGACAGGTCGGATCGCGCATGATGTGCGCGAGGAGAAGCCCATGCGCCATCTGTTGATCGTCGCTGCCGTGATCGCCACCCCCGCCGCAGCGCAGATTCGCGATCCGGCGGGGAGCAATGCCGGATGGCCCGCGCCGCGCCCGGCGCTGCCCGGGGTGGCGCGCGAGCTGCATCAGGTGGACCGGTCAATCCGCGCCGCGCGCGATGCCGACAAATTGTCGCGCAAGGAGGCGCGGGAGTTGCGCCGTGAGAGCCGACGGATCGCGGCGCTGGAGGAACGCTATTCCCGCGATGGACTGAGCGAGTCCGAGCGCGCGGGGTTGCAGGCGCGGATCGAAGCGCTGCGGAGTATCGCGAGCGCGCGGCGAAAGCCCTGAATTCCGCCATTCGGGCCGCCGCTTTCCCGCCACGGCCCGTCCCGCCCCACCGCTGGCGCGCGCGTGAGTCGCCCCCTCTCCGCCCGAAACCTGTGGGGCGGGACGGCCGTTCTTGTCGTCAGGTTCATGGCAACATGAGGAGATGAACGATGCGTACCCCCCTGATGATCGCGACCGCGATCACCCTGCTGGCAACGCCCGCACTGGCACGCGATGTGGCGACTGCGGAGGTCTTTACCGACAGCAATTCGCACTATCTGGATTACAAGACGTCGATCAGCGAGGCGAAGCGCGAGCTGAAAAAGGATTTGGCGCGCGCCAATGACGCCGCCGACCGGATCGACGCGATGGCCGAATATGAGGCCGAGATCGTCGACGCCGACAAGGATTTCCGCAAGGAGATGGCCGAACGCGGCGTGGTGCTGCCCAAGGGCACGGTGATCGTCGAGGAGGATGCGGCGATTATCCCGCAGTAATCCGATCGGCTGCACGGCCCGGACCTGATGGTTCGGGAGGGCGGGAGCGATGCGCGCGCGGACAGCGTTTGCGCCCATCGCTTCCGCCCTTTCTTTTATCCGCACCATCCCATGCGGCGACCCAGATATGGGCGAGCGAGCCCCTCGGCGACCAACCTGTCACCGACGCCGCGACCATCCACTTCGACGCGACGCAGCTTGCGGCCATAGCGATCGGTGTCCCGACCGATGGGGTGGAGCGTTACCACGCCGCTGTTGAGCAGTGCCTGGAGCCGCTGCGTCGCCGCCGCGCCGAGCCGGGCCTCCTCCGCGCAGCGCGCGGGATGGGTTTCAGGGGTGTCGATATCGGCGATGCGGATCTTGACCCCCGCCATCCAGAAGGTGTCGCCATCAACCACGCAGTTGGTGCCGCCGCCGCGGTGGCAGAGGCCGAAGGTGGAGCGGAGCGCCGGCGTTGCCGGATCGGCGAGCGGCGCGGCCACGCCGTAACGCGAAGCGGGCGCACCCTCCTGCGCCGACAGGATTTCGCGGGAGCGCCGCGATTCCTTCCAGCTGTCCGGCTCGACCCGCTCGAACCCGGCCAATCCGTCGCTACGATCCGGCATGGCCGCAGGCAGCATCGACCAGGCAAGTCCGCCGACGATCCCGGCGAGCAGCATTCCGGCCAGCTCGTTGCGCCCGAAGCTGACCCGCGATCGGCGAGGTCGCAGCAGCGCGCGCTCCTGCTTCCAGCCATGCCATGTGCGCCGGTCGCGGTGCAGGTCCAGGGGATGCTTCACGCCAACGCCTCCATCGGAGACGAGGATAGGGCGCGCGACTCACCAATTCCTTAAGCGACGCGTCCGCCTCGGCGGGGAGTCCCGCCATTCTGGAGGGATGTCAGGGCGCCGCTGGGGTCCGGGCGCGCGCCGCAAGTGCCAGCTTGTACATCGCCTCCCCGATCCCCGCGCGCAGCGTGGCGCGGTTGAGGCGGAACGTCTCGCCCTTGGGAAGACACTTGGCCAGCGGCAAGCCGAGCGCGGCGATCGCGGCGTCCTCAGCCTTGCCGTGCGGCACTGCGGTGAGCAATGCGTGCGTATCCTGAGGTGCCTGGCGCGCCACGCAATCGCCGAGCGCGCGGCGCGGGCGATAGTCCGACGGAAGCGTGGCGGGGTCGCGATCGAATTCGGGCGCGAGCGACAGGGGTTCGAGCGCGGCGATGCCGGCGGGCGGCCCGCTGCGACCGAAATCGCGGCGGTAGAGCGCCGGGTAGAGCGCGGCGCGGAACGATCCCCAGGATAGGTGCAGCATGACGGTCGAGGGATAGCGCCGCGCGGATTCATTCATGCAATCGGGGTTGGTCGCGGTCTTGCCCGACGCGGATTCGGTTCTGTCCTGCGGATATTCACGAAGGAAACGCTCGACCGCGTCCGCCCCGGACCGATCTGCAACGACGCAATCGGCGTAGTTGGCGAGTTCGATTTCGGCCGTGCGACTGGATGCCTTTTGCATATCCGGCACGCGCGCGCCGAATTCGCCGACCTGAGGCGGCATGAGCAGCATCGCGACCGTCAATCCCAGCATCCGTATCTCTCCTTCGACAGGAAGCTATCCAATCATCATGGAAAGGTCATGACCTTTCGGCGCTAGTCTTCCGCATCGCGCAGTTCCTGAATCCGTTCAGGGCGCTGCGGAATCGGCACGGCGGGGTCGAGATGGATGAACGTCGCGCCGGTGGGGGCCAGCGCGGCGGCGACGCGGTCCTTCCAGGCGGCGGGGATCGCGACATAGATGCGAGCGCCTGCCGCCGCTCCGGGCTTGATCGCGCGCGCCGCCTTTTCGAGTTCGATCAGGAAATGTTCGGGTGGCGCGAGCGTGGCGATCGAGAGCACCGGGTTAAGATCGGCCTGTTCGACCAGTTCCTTGAAACCGTCACGGAGCCAAACTGAGGAGAGCCGATAATCCTGCGCACGCGGATCGCGCAGGACCGTGGTCGAGGGGTAACCATCCTTCCAATCCGGGTCGAGGCGGTGAAAGGCCTCCCTCAAATAGTCATGCCAGTCGGGTTCGTCGGGATTCGCCGGCCCGACAAGCGGCGCGAGGAACGCCGCCCGGCGCTCTGTATCGGCGGCATCATAGGCCTTGGCCACCGCCAGCGCCTTGGCGAGCGCGCGCTCCCATGCAGCGCCGGATGGCGGGACGGGGGTGCCGGAGACGAGGTCGATCTCGATCTCGACATGTTCCTTGGCGTCCACGAACGGCTCTTCTTCGGGTACGACAACGGCGAGGATCAGGCGCGCGCCGTCGGACGACAGGCGATGCTCCCCACCCCACCAGATCGAACTGACCGAGCGCGGAAGCGCGCGGAGGTAGGCGGGCGGGAGCAAGCCGGCGAGCCCGAGTGCGCGGATGCGTTGCCCGTCCGCGCCATAGATCACCACGACATCGGGGCCGAAGCCGACCGAAGCCCAATTGTCGAAGGTGACGACATGGCGACCGTCATCCGCCACCAGCGCGTGCGTTGGTGCCACCTCGTTCGCCAGCGGCGCGGCCCAGACGCGGGTCCATTTGCCTGCGGCGTCGCGACGTTCGAACACCGCGCTGGCAGAGGTAGCAGTCTCGCCCTTCACCTGACCGGCGGGCTCATTGCCCGCAACCTTGTCCTCGAAATAGCCGAGTTGCCCGCGGAGCTTGCGCGGGGTGACGTTCAGGCGGAAGCTGCCATTGGCCGAGCTGTAGCTGGCGGGTTGAGGCGGCCCCCAGCTGTCGGCCCGCACAGCGGGCGTGCCGAGCACCAGCGCTGCAAACGCGAGCAGCAGGGCCGCCGATGCCCGAATGGCATCAAGCATTCGCCAGCCCCAGCTGCCACAGGATGAAGGCGTTTTCGTCCGCCGCCTCGCGCAGGCTTTCCCAGCGGCCCGACTTGCCGCCGTGACCTGCGCCCATGTTGGTCTTGAGGACGAGGACGTTGTCGTCGGTCTTGGTCGCGCGGAGCTTGGCCGCCCATTTGGCGGGTTCCCAATAGGTGACGCGGGGGTCGTTGAGGCCGCCGGAGATGAACAGCGGCGGGTAACCCTGCGGCTTGACGTTGTCGTACGGGCTGTAACCCCGGATCAGGTCGAATGCGGCCTTGTCGGTGATCGGGTTGCCCCATTCGGGCCATTCGCCTGGGGTGAGCGGGAGGCTGTCGTCGAGCATGGTGTTGAGCACGTCGACGAACGGCACGTCGGCGACCACCACGCCCCACAAATCGGGGTCGGAGTTGACCACTGCGCCCATCAGCTCGCCGCCTGCGCTGCGCCCGGCGATGGCGATGCCGCCCTTGTGCGTATAGCCGCGATCGATCAGGCCCTTTGCCACATCGACGAAATCATTGAAGGTGTTGGGGCGCTTTTCCAGCTTGCCGTCGAGATACCATTGCTGGCCAAGATCGTCGCCGCCGCGGATATGCGCGATGGCGAAGGCGACGCCGCGGTCGAGGAACGACATGCGCGCGGTCGAGAAGCCGGGCGGGATGGCGTAGCCATAGGCGCCATAGGCGTAGAGGTAGAGCGTGCCCGTGCCGTCGCGCGGAAAGTCCTTGGGGTAGACGATCGAGCAGGGGATGTCGGTGCCGTCGCGCGCGGCGATGTGCAGCCGTTCGGTCGCGTATTTCGACGCGTCATAGCCCGATGGGATGATCTGGACCTTGAGCGTTTCCAGCGCGCCGGTCGCGACGTCATAGTCATAGACGGTGCCGGGCGTGACCATCGATTCATAGCCGATGCGCAGTTTCGCCATCGCATATTCGGGGTTGTCGCCGAGGCTGGCGACATAGCTTGCCTCCGGGAAGGCGATGCGCTTGGCGCCGTCTGTTTCTGGGCCGCCTTCGTATTGGTGAATCTCGATCTGATCGAGCCCGGCCTCGCGCCCCTCGACCACGAAATAGTCGGCGAAGGTGGTGACGCCGGTCATGTAGAAGGTTTCGGACGGCGCGATCCGCTCGTGCCATTCGCCCGGCGCGTCGAGGCTGGCGGTGACGAGGCGCCAGTTGGTGTGGGTGTCGTTGGTGTGGATGAAGAGCGTGCCGTCATGCTCCTCGACATCATATTCGCGGCCGGTCTGGCGCGGTGCGACCAGAATCGGTTCGGCGAGCGGATTGTCGGCGGGGAGCAGGCGGATTTCGCTCGTCACATGGTCGCCGGTCGAGATGACGAGGAAGCGGCGCGACTGGGTTTCGCCGACGCCGACGCGATAGCCTTCGTCATCCTCGTGAAAGAGTTCGATGTCGTTTTCGACCGGCTCGCCGAGCTTGTGCCAGCGGGCATTGTCGGTGCGCCACTGGTCGTTGGCGACGCCGTAGAGGAAGCCCCTTGAGTCCGAGGTCCAGACGAGGTCGGACAGGACGCCGGGGATCATGTCGGGGAGCAGGTCGCCGGTGGTCAGATCCTTGACCCGCACCTCGAACCGCTCCGAGCCATTGTCGTCAAAGGCGT